>JAHCKJ010000169.1 GCA_026125835.1 Sphingopyxis sp. | reverse complement strand
CGGCGCCTGTTCGACCCGAACCAATTGCTGGCGCGCGCGCTGCCGACTGATCCGACAAAATGAACGGCAGACCGAAGGAAAGGGCATTTTGAACGATAAAACAATGTATTGACCACTGCTTTACACCGGCGGCAGACGCGTGTAGTTCCGCCGCGATCCCTCAAGGAATTTCTAGAATATGCAACGTTTTGCGCTCATTGGGGCTGCGGGATATATTGCTCCCCGGCATCTTCAGGCTATCCGTGACACGGGTAACCGGCTCGTGGTGGCTTATGACGTAAACGACAGTGTTGGCATCATGGACAGCTATTTTCCCGACGCTGCCTTTTTTACCGTGTCCGAAAAGTTTGATAGTTTTCTCGACAACGAAGCGGTAGCCGGGCGGCGGCTCGACTACATCAGCATCTGTTCGCCGAACGATCTGCACGCCCCGCATATGCGGACTGCGCTGCGCCACGGCGCCGATGCGATCTGCGAAAAACCGTTGGTCCTCGACGCCGCAGAACTCGACACCTTGCGGATCGTCGAACGCGAAACCGGCAAGAAAATCTATACGATCCTTCAGCTTCGGCTTCACGACAGCGTCATCGCGCTCAAGCAAAAGATCGCCGACGAACTCGCCGTCGACCCAGGCAAGCGTTTCGCGGTCGACCTGACTTATCTTACCTCGCGCGGGTCGTGGTATTTCGCGTCATGGAAGGGCGAATTGCGCCGTTCGGGCGGCATCGCGACCAACATCGGCATTCATTTTTTCGATATGCTGACGTTCCTGTTTGGCGACGTGCAGGACAGCCGGGTTCACGCCAGCCGCGACGATGCGGCCGCCGGGGTGCTCAGCTTTCGCAATGCCGATGTGCGCTGGTTCCTGTCGGTGAACGAGGCCTATCTGCCTGACGCGGCGCGGGCGGCGAACAAGCGTACCTACAGGTCGATCCAGTTCGATGGCGACGAGTTTGAGTTTTCTGAGGGTTTTACCGACCTTCACACGCGCAGCTACGAAGCCGTGCTCGGCGGTCGCGGTTTCGGTCTCGACGTTGCGGAACCGAGCGTTCGCCTCGCCAATGATATCCGGACCATGGCGCTCTCGCCGCTGGCCGGGGACTATCATCCGCTGGCGCAAAAGCTCTGAAGCCGTGACCGCGTTTGTCCACCCTTCCGCGATTGTCGATGCAGGCGCCGTCATTGGCGCCGAAACGCGCGTCTGGCACTTCGTGCATATCTGTGGCGGGGCGGTGATCGGCAATCGGTGCAGCCTGGGGCAGAATGTGTTCGTGGGCAACCGGGCGCGGATCGGTAATGGCGTAAAAGTTCAGAACAACGTGTCGATTTATGACGATGTCATCCTCGAAGACGATGTTTTCTGCGGCCCCAGTGCCGTTTTCACCAATGTCGTCAACCCGCGGGCGCATGTCGAGCGCAAGACCGAGTATCGCTTGACGCGCGTGCGGCGCGGCGCGTCGCTCGGTGCGAATTGCACGATTGTTTGTGGCGCGACACTGGGTGAATACAGCTTCATCGGCGCCGGCGCCGTGGTGACGCAGGATGTGCCCGATTTTGCGTTGGTCGTCGGGGTTCCCGCGCGGCAGGTCGGGTGGATGAGTGCTTATGGCGAACGACTCGATCTGCCCTTGTCGGGCGAGGCCGAAATGCAGTGCCCGAATGACGGATCCCGCTATATCCTGAGTGGTGTCCGATTGACGCGCGAGCCGACGGGCGATTGAGCTGCGGCTTTCGCGATCCCGAACGGGATCAAGCAACCCGATATCTTCATGGAGTTCGAAGTGAAACAGGCCCTTATCAACAAGCTGCAAGACAAGAGCGCGGTCATCGGTGTCGCCGGCCTGGGGTATGTGGGCTTGCCCCTTGTCCTGCGTTTTGCCGAAGTCGGCTATCGCGTCATCGGCCTCGACATCGACAGCCGGAAGACCGAGCGGCTCAATCTGGGGCAGAGCTATATCGAGCATATCGCCCATGAGGATGTGGCCAAAGCCAAAGCGTCGGGATTCGAGGCCACGACCGATTTCGAGCGTGCCAGCGAATGCGATGCGCTGATCATTTGCGTGCCGACGCCGCTCGGGCGCCACCGCGAACCCGACCTCAGCTTCGTGACCGATACGATCGACGCGCTGGCGCCTTATTTGCGTTCGGGGCAGGTCCTGTCGCTTGAAAGCACGACCTATCCCGGCACCACCGAAGAGGAGCTGCTGCCGCGCGTGGAAAAGACCGGTCGCAAGGTCGGCGAGGATTTCTTTCTCGTCTATTCGCCCGAACGCGAAGATCCGGGCAATGCGAGTTTCACGACACGTACCATTCCCAAAGTTTGCGGTGGACATACGTCCGCCTGCCTCGACGTCGGTCTGGCGCTTTACGGCCATGTGATCGACAAGGTCGTGCCCGTCAGTTCGACGAAAGTGGCCGAACTGACCAAACTGCTCGAGAATATTCATCGGGCGGTGAACATCGGGCTGGTCAACGAGATGAAGATCGTTGCCGATAAGCTTGATATTGACATTCATGAGGTCATTCGTGCTGCCGCGACCAAGCCGTTCGGTTTTGTACCCTATTATCCGGGGCCAGGCCTGGGCGGGCATTGTATCCCTATCGACCCATTTTACCTGACGTGGAAAGCGCACGAAGTCGGCGTCCACACCCGCTTTATTGAACTCGCGGGCGAAGTGAACAATGGCATGCCGGATTATGTCGTTGGCAAGGTATCGCTGGCGCTGAATCGCCAACAAAAATCTTTGAACGGTAGCCGGGTTCTGGTGCTCGGTATCGCGTATAAAAAGAACGTCGACGACATGCGGGAATCGCCCGCGGTTCTTCTGATGGAGCGGATCGAGGCGCTCGGCGCCCACATCGACTATAGCGATCCTTATTTCCCAAGCTTTCCCGAGATGCGCGAGCATAGCTTCACGCTCGACAGCGTGGCTTTAACGCCCGAGACGATTGCCGGTTACGATTGCGTGCTGCTTGCAACCGATCACGACGGTTTCGATTATGACATGATCCTCGATCATGCCGCACTGATCGTCGACACCCGTGGCCGCTATCTCGAGCCGCACGACAAGGTCACTAAGGCGTAAGCAACGCCGGGAGTTACGAACGATGCAGTTTATCGACCTTGGCGCGCAACAGGCGCGTATCCGCGCCTCGATCGACGCCAGGATGGCGGGGGTTCTGGCGCACGGGCAATATATCCTGGGTCCCGAAGTGGCCGAACTCGAAACCGAACTCGCTCGCCGCGCCGGAACCCGGCACTGCATCGGGGTCGCCAACGGCACCGACGCGCTGCAATTGGCGTTGATGGCGCTTGGCATCGGGCGGGGGCATGAGGTGATCACGCCGGCGTTCAGCTACGTCGCTGCGGCAGAAGTGATCGCGCTGCTCGGCGCGACGCCCGTACTGGTCGATGTCGACCCGAAAAGCTTCAATGTCGATCCTGCGGCGGTCCGTGCCGCCGTGACCGACCGCACGCGCGCAATCATAGCGGTCGACCTGTTCGGACAATGCGCCGACTACGACGCTCTGGCAGACATTGCTGCTGGGCAAAATATCGCGGTGATCGAGGATGCGGCACAAAGCTTTGGCGCGACCTACCGCGGGCGGCGCGCCTGCTCCCTGGGCACCATCGCCACGACCAGCTTTTTCCCCAGCAAGCCGCTCGGTTGCTATGGCGACGGCGGCGCGTGCTTCACCGACGACGATGACCTGGCAGCCCTGCTCATGAGCATTCGCGCGCATGGGCAGGCCGAGCGTTATCATCATGTGCGGGTGGGCGTGAACGCGCGGCTCGACACGCTGCAGGCCGCAATTCTGCTCGCCAAGCTCGAAGTCTTTGATGAGGAAGTGGCGCGTCGAGAAATCGCCGCGCAGCGTTATCATCGTCTGATCGCCGATACCGGACTGGCCAACGCGGTCGTCACCCCGGATGTCGAACCCGATTGCACCAGCGTTTGGGCACAATATACGGTGCGGGTGCAGGACCGGGCGACGGTGGTCGCCCGAATGAAGGACGCCGGGGTGCCGACGACCATTCATTATCCGCGCGCGCTGCATCAGCAGGAAGCCTTCATCGAAACGGCGCGGCTGGTGACGGCGGTGCCGAATAGCGAAACGGCCGCAGCCGAGGTGCTGAGCCTTCCGATGCATCCTTATCTGAGCGAAGCAGACCAGGTCAAAGTCGTCGCCGCGCTCGCCGCAGCAGTTCGGGGCTGAGCGGATGAAAATTCTGACGATCGTCGGCAATCGGCCGCAGTTCATCAAGCTGGGGGTTACCGCGCGTAGCCTGCGTCAGCTTGGCGACAGGGCGCCATTCACCAGCGTGGTGGTGAATACCGGCCAGCATTATGACGAAATGCTGAGCGACATCTTTTTCACCGAGCTCGAAATAGAGGCACCGCAATATAATCTTGGCATGGGGTCAGGGCATATCGTCGATCAGATCGGCCGGATGATGTCGCCCCTCCGAGAAGTTTTCGAGGCCGAAAAGCCCGATGCGCTGCTCGTTTATGGCGATACCAATTCGACCGTTGCCGGCGCGCTCGTTGCCGGCCACCTCGGCATTCCTGCGCTGCATGTCGAAGGCGGCGAACGTCTGTATCGACGGATGGCGATGCCTGAAGAAACCAACCGTATCATCACCGATCACCTGTCGGACCTCTGCCTTGTCAGTTCGCGCAAGGCGATGCGCTATCTGGCGCGCGAGGGCTTCGGACCCGAACGACTGCGGTTCGTCGGCGATCCGATGTACGATATATTCAAGCTTTCGGGAGCGATGCTGCAAGATCGTGCCGCCGCCCAGCCTGCGGATTTTGGGTTGGCTATCAATGAATATGGCATCTGCACCATCCATCGCGCGGAAAACACCGACGACCGCGACACCTGCCTCGGCTTGCTCGGCGCGCTTGATCGCGCCCCGATGCCGGTGCTGCTTCCGGCGCATCCGCGACTGCATCACCGGCTTGAGGCTTGGGGATGGCGGCCTGCCGCGAACCTTCGCTTGATCGACCCGCTTGGCTATTTCGATTTCCAGTCGATGTTGCGTCAGAGCGGACTGGTCATCACCGATTCGGGTGGCGTCGGCCGCGAAGCCTTTTTCGCCGGCAAGCCTGCCGTGGTC
>JAHCKJ010000168.1 GCA_026125835.1 Sphingopyxis sp. | reverse complement strand
TCGCCGATCCGGCGACGGTCGATGCCCGCTTCATGGCCGACGCCGCGAAGCTCGACCGGATTGCGGCGGTCGTCGACGCGCACTGGCCCGAAGCGATCGCGCCCGCTGACCTGACTTCGGCCGGTCTGGCGCGCGATGTCCGGCGCGCGCGCGGGGCGCTGTTGGCGGCAATGGACCTTGGCGAGCTGGAATAGCGACGCGATGCGGCGGTTCCACGCGCTGTGTCGGCTGTGGCCCGCCGCGCTCGCGCTGACGCTCGGCGCCTGCGCCGGGGGCAATTATCGCCCCGTGTCCGATACGCCGGTCCGCATCGGCCCCGCCTACACGATCCGCGGGACGACCTATATCCCCGCCGCAGCGCCCGGTTATGACGCGGTGGGCTATGCCAGCTGGTACGGCAGCGAATCGGGCAACCGCACTGCCAATGGCGAGCAATTCCGTCCCGGATGGATCACCGCCGCGCACACCACCCTGCCGCTGCCGACCTATGTCGAGGTGACCGCGCTCGACAGCGGGCGGCGGATCATCGTGCGCGTCAACGACCGCGGACCATTTGCGCGCGGCCGCCTGATCGACCTGTCGCGCGGCGCCGCCGAGCAGCTCGGCATGAAAGCGCAGGGCCATGCGCCCGTGCGCGTTCGCCGCGTCGAGCCGTCGGAGCGCGACCGCAAACGGCTGCGCAAGGGAAAGCCGGCCGCAGCCCTGTCGCCGTTGCCCGCGACCGAGCTGCAACGATTGCGCGAGCGATTGGCGGTCCAGGGTCGATGATTTTGAGCGATGGCACGATCCGCTTCCCTTGCTTGTCGGATTAACTTACAGTTTACCATAGGCGCGTGGTGGGGAATCCCGCATTTGCGTCAGTGGCACGGCTCTTGCTGGGTAAACTGCGATGTGGAAAAAAATCGGACGTCTGTTCGTCATCAAGACACGCTTTGAAGCGTGCCTGATCATTTATGCGCTCGCCGTCGGCGCGATGGCGCGCGGTGCGGCCTATCTCCACGAATATCCCGGTATCGGCGGCAAGTTGTTGATGGTCGCGTGCAGCGGCGCGGTGTTTCTGGCCGGTGCCAAGATATTCGACTGTCTGCGTTACGAGCAAGCGGCGGCACGGCAGGCCGACTGAAGGGCGGTCAGCCTTTCGCCTGTAACCGGGATATGCAATGGCGGGCAGCATGAGCAGGATCAGCGGCCGCCCCGCCATCAGCAGCGAACATGTTTACGGGCTGCGGCTGCGCGTCGCGCGGTGGCGCGTCGGCGTGGCGGGCACACCCTTGCTGTTTCTCAACGGGATCGGCGCCGACCTGACCGCCGCAGCGCCCTTGCTCGCGCAGATCCACGGGCGCGAAGTGTGGACGCTCGACATGCCGGGCGTCGGTGGATCACCCGACGCGATCCTGCCCTATGGCGCACCGACCATCGCGGCGGTGGTGATGGAAATCGCCGACCGGCTGGGGCACGATATTGTCGATATCGCCGGGTTCAGTTGGGGCGGCGCGCTGGCACAGCAGATCGCGATCCAGTTCCCGGGCCGCGTCGGCCGCCTCGTGCTGATGGCCACAACGCCGGTGATGGGCGCCCCGGGGATCGGCTGGGGCGCGATGTTCGATGACGACATGCAGGCGAGCGGATTGAGGATCCAGACCGCTACGCCGCTGGGCATCGCCTATCAGAGCATGGCGATGGCCGGCTGGTCGAGCGCTGCACTGCTACCGACGTTGAAGAAGCTGCCGACACTCGTGCTGGTCGCGCGCGACGATGGCGTTATGCCGCCCTGTTACGGCCAGATGCTGGCCGGCCTGATCGACCGTGCGGTGCTGGAGGAGGTCGCGGGGTCGCACCTGTTCCCCTTCACCCATGCCGCGGGGATCGCGAAACGGATCAGCGCGTTTCTGGACGCGACTCCGGCGCAGCAAGCCGCCGCTTGAGGAAGTCGGCGATCGCATCGGCGGTCGCGTCGGGCGCTTCCTCCATCGGGAGGTGACCGATATTGTCGAGCAGAACAACCTCCGACCCGGCAATCCGCTCGTTAAATGTCTGCGCGGCGCTGGCGTTGATCAGCCGGTCCCCGGTCCCGAACAGGATCAGCGTCGGGGCGGTGATCTCCCCAACCCGCGCCGCCATCGCCGGTTCGCGGTCCCGCCGCGCGCGCAGCACCGTCGCCTCGCGATTGCCGGGAAAGCGCAGCAATTCCCAATGGCGATCGACCATCGCGTCATCGACGATCGCCTGATTTTCGACCGATCCGCGCAGCGACCGTTCGACCAGCGTCCGCGGGGTAATCTGTGTCGCCAGCCAGCGACCGAAGGGATATTGCAAGATGCGGAAGCCTACATTGGATTGAGGCTTCCGTTCGCCACGACGCAGCGGCATCCCCGCCGCGTCGAGCAACAGCAACGCGTCGACGCGCTCCGGATGGGCAAGCGCGTACCGCCATGCGACCCATCCGCCCATCGAATTTCCGCCCAGGACGAAGCGTTCGATGCCGAGCCTGGCGGCGACGATATCGACCGCGGCGCCCATACCGTCGGCCCCGTAATTTTTGTCGGGCGTCCCCCCGGTCAGCCCATGCCCGGGCAGGTCCAGCGTCACGATGCGATAATTCGCGCCCAGCCGGCGCACCAGCGGTTCCCATGTGTGCAGGCTGCTGTTCGAACCGTGGAGCAGGATGATCGCCGGAGCGCCCGCCTTGCCCTGATCGCGATAATGGACGCGCTGGCCGCCCGGCCCGGCGGCAAAGGTGGCTTCCGTGCCGCCATATTTGGCGATCATCGCGTCGCGGTCGGTATCGGGCGTGCGAAGCAGCAGGAATGCGACAAGGATGGCGACCAGCGCGGCGAGCGGGATCAGCACGCGTTTGCGGCGGAGCAGCGGACGCCGCGGCGGCAGCGGTTCGAAATCGTCGTCGTCGATCCGGTTTGTCATCACGCCCCCCTCAAGGCCGCGGCGACCCTAGCGCGCCCGCACCATCCGTCAATGCGCGCTATTGGTGTATCGACCGGCGGAAGGTTTCGGGCAGGAACAGCAGACCGACCACCAGCGTGACGACGGCAACGACCACGGGGTACCAGAGGCCGTAGTAGATGTTGCCGGTCGCCGCGACCATCGCGAACGCCATGGTCGGCAGGAACCCGCCGAACCAGCCGTTGCCGACATGATAGGGCAGCGACATGGCGGTGTAGCGGATGCGGCTGGGGAACAGCTCGACGAGCAAGGCCGCGATCGGGCCGTAAACCATCGTCACCAGCAGCACGAGATAGAAGAGGATTGCGACGACAAGCGGCTTGTTGATCGCGGCAGGGTCGGCCCTCGCCGGGTAGCCCGCATCGGCGAGCGCCTGTGCAAGCCGTTCGCGGAACGCGGCGATGGCGTCCGTGCGCTCGTCTCCCGAAAGTTGCGCCGGATCGGGTGCCGCCAGCACGCGCGATCCGATCCGGACCCGCGCCGGATCGCCGGTCACCCGTTCGCGCGTGAAGGCCGTGTAGCTGACGCCGGCCTTTGCCAGTGCCGATTTGACGATGTCGCATCCGGTGCTTTCGAACTTGTTGCGTCCGATCGGGTCGAACTGGAAAGCGCAAGTGCCGGGGTCCGCGGCCATGATCACCGCGGCATTTTGTTGTGCCTTGGCCATCGCGGGGTTTGCCGCGCCGGTAAGCATCTGGAAGGTCGGAAAATAGGTGAGCGCGGCGAGCGCGCAGCCTGCAAGGATGATGGGCTTGCGTCCGATCCTGTCGCTCAGCCAGCCGAAGAAGATAAAAAAGGGCGTGCCAAGGATCAGCGCAATGGCGATCAATATATTCGTGGTCGCGCCATCGACCTTCAGCGTCTTTTCGAGGAAAAACAGGGCGTAGAACTGGCCGGTGTACCAAACCACGGCCTGCCCCGCGACGGCACCGAACAGCGCGACAACCACCCATTTGAGGTTGCCCCATCGGGCGAAGGCTTCGGTGAGCGGCGCCTTTGACGTCGTCCCCTCTTCCTTCATCTTTCGAAAGACCGGGCTTTCGTTGAGCTGCATGCGGATCCACAGCGAGATGCCGAGCAGGAGGATCGAGATCAGGAACGGGATGCGCCAGCCCCAGTCGGCAAAGGCGGTCTCGCCGATCAAGGTGCGGATGGTGATGACGACCCCGAGCGCCGCGAACAGGCCGAGCGTCGCGGTCGTCTGGATGAAACTGGTGAACAGTCCGCGTTTTCCGTCGGGCGCATGTTCGGCGACATAGGTCGCGGCGCCGCCATATTCGCCGCCAAGCGCCAGCCCTTGCAACAGTCGCAGAATGACGAGCAGGATCGGCGCGGCAACGCCAATCGATGCGTAATTGGGCAGCACACCGACCAGGAAAGTCGATGCCCCCATCAACCCCATGGTGACCAGAAAGGTATTCTTGCGCCCGACGAGATCGCCGATACGGCCAAAGACGATCGCGCCGAACGGCCGCACCGCAAAGCCCGCGGCGAAGGCGCCGAGCGCGAAGATGAAGCCGGTGGTTTCGTTGACGCCAGAGAAAAACTGCGCCGAAATAACGGTCGCGAGCAGGCCGTAGAGGTAGAAATCATACCATTCGAATATGGTGCCGAGCGAGGAAGCCAGGATGACCTTGCGTTCGCTGTGGCGGGTGTCGGTGGGTGATGCTGCCTCGTTCGTCATCCGCTATCCCTCGCTAAGCCCCTCCCCTGCAGGGGAGGGGCCAAGAGGGTCTAACGGGTGTCAGCGACGCGTCAACCGACGCGCTTCACCGCGCCCTTGTGCGCGCCGACGCTCTTGTTGCGCGGACGGAAACGGCGCTTGCGCTGGCCTTCGGCGCCTTCGCCCACAGTACCGTCGCGGCGCGGGCCGCGTTCGCCCTGCGGCTTGGCGCCGCCGCGACCGCGATTGGCTTCCTGCCGCTGGCGATTGGGATCGCGCCCCTTGCTGCCGGTATCGCGCGGCGGCGCGGCGGGCTTGGGCAGGTTGCGTACCAGCTCGTTGAAACCCTCGGGCAACGGCATCGGGTCGGATTTGGTCCGGGTGACGCGCTCGATGTCGCGCAAATAGGTGCGCTCGTCAGGGGCGACAAAGCTGATCGCAATCCCCTCCGCCCCGGCGCGCGCGGTGCGACCGATGCGGTGGACATATTGTTCGGGGACGTTCGGGATTTCGAA
>JAHCKJ010000167.1 GCA_026125835.1 Sphingopyxis sp. | reverse complement strand
TCCGCCAGAATGCGCTCATCGTCGTGCTCGCGCAGGCAGGAGGCTTTGTCCCCGCGGCGTCGGCGCGGCTCGGACTCGTCGACCGGCTGTTCAGCCGCGTCGGCGCCAGCGACAATCTCGCGCGCGGGCGCTCGACCTTCATGGTCGAGATGGTCGAAACCGCGGCGATCCTCGCGCAGGCGACGCCGCAAAGCTTCGTCATCCTCGACGAGGTCGGGCGCGGCACCTCGACCTATGACGGGCTCGCGCTCGCCTGGTCGGTGGTCGAGGCGGTGCACGAGGTCAACCGCTGCCGCTGCCTCTTCGCGACGCATTATCACGAACTCACGCGCCTCGCCGAAACGCTCGACGCGCTGTCGCTGCACCATGTCCGCGCGCGCGAATGGCAGGGCGACCTCGTGCTGCTCCACGAACTCGCCGACGGCCCCGCCGACCGCAGCTACGGCCTTGCCGTCGCGCGCCTCGCCGGGGTTCCCGCGGGCGTCGTCCAGCGCGCCGAAGCGGTGCTGGCGAAGCTCGAAGCCGGGCGCGAGAAAACCGGCGGGCTCGCGGCGGGGCTTGACGACCTGCCGCTCTTCGCCGCCACCCTCGCCGCCGCGCCCGCCGAAAAGACCGACGCGCTCCGCGACGCGCTGGCCCGGATGGACCCCGACGTGCTCGCCCCGCGCGAGGCGCTCGACGCGCTTTATGCGCTCAAACGCCTGCTGGCGGACGAGGCATGAGCGACATCTTCGACAAGCTCGAGGCGCGCCGCGCGATCATCGATCGCCGCGCGCTTGCGGGCCGGCTCGACGCTATTGCCGCCGAAACGCAGGACGCGGGCCAGCGCCGCCGCGCGATGGTCGCGCTGCTCAAGGCGGCGCTCGACGATGGACGCGCCGAGATCGAACGGCGGCTGCTCGACGACCCCTCGTCCGGGCGCGTCGCCGCGCAGGCAACCGCCTTCCTGATCGACCAGATCGTCCGCCTCAGCCACGATTTCACCGTCGGCCAGCTCTATCCTTCGGGCAACAGATCGTCGGGCGAGCGCATCACCCTGATCGCGGTGGGTGGCTATGGCCGCGGCGAAATGGCTCCGTACAGCGACGTCGACATCGGTTTCCTCACGCCGTTCAAGCAGACGAGCTGGACCGAACAGGTGATCGAGGCGCAGCTCTATACGCTCTGGGATCTGGGGCTGAAGGTCGGCCATTCGTCGCGTTCGCTCGACGAGATGGTCCGCGCGGCAAAGGACGACCTGACGATCCGCACCGCGCTGCTCGAAGGCCGCTTCATCTGGGGCGACCGCGACCTGTACGACCAGGCGTCGGCGCGCTTCGATGCCGAAGTCGTCGCAGGCAATGCGCGGGCGTTCGTCGCCGACAAGCTCGCCGAACGCGACGAGCGGCACAAACGCATGGGCGATTCGCGTTATGTCGTCGAACCCAATGTGAAAGAGGGCAAGGGGGGGCTGCGCGACCTTCACACGCTCTTCTGGATCGGCAAGTTCATCCACCGCGTGCGCACCGTTCCCGAGTTGGTCGATGCCGGGCTGCTCAGCGCGCGCGAGCTCAAGCAGTTCGCGCGCGCCGAAAATTTCCTGCTCGCCGTCCGCTGTCACCTCCATACCCTCGCGGGCCGTGCCGAGGACCGGCTGACCTTCGATTTCCAGCGCGAGATTGCCGCGCGCATGAAATTCGCCGACCGCCCCGGCAAAAGCGCGGTCGAACGCTTCATGCAGCTCTATTTCCTCCACGCGAAAAGCGTCGGCGACCTCACCGGCACCTTCCTCGCGCATCTCGACGACCAGATGGCGGCGCGCGGACGGCGCTTTCTGCCGACGATCCGGCGACGGCCGGGCAAGCTCAACGGCTTCGTCCTCGACCGCGGCCGGCTCGCGTTGCCGTCGGACGATTTTTTTCAGGCCGACCCGGTGCGGCTGGTCGAGATTTTCGCGCTCGCCGACAGGCACGGCCTGGAAATCCATCCGCAGGCGATGCGCCAGGCGCGCCACGATGCGAAGTTGATCGAGACGCAGGCGGTGCGCCGGGAGCGCCGCGCCAACGCGCTATTTCTCGACGTGCTGACCAGTCCGCGCGACCCCGAAACGGTGCTGCGCTGGATGAACGAGGCGGGGGTGTTCGGCCGCTTCGTGCCCGATTTCGGCCGCGTCGTCGCGCAGATGCAGTTCGACATGTATCATCACTATACCGTCGACGAGCACACGATCCGCGCGATCGGGCTGCTGTCCGATATCGAACAGGGGCGGCTCAAGGACGATCACCCGCTCTCGACCGCGATCATGGGCCAGATCCATTCGCGGCGTGTCGTCTATGTCGCGGTGCTGCTTCACGACATCGCCAAGGGGCGCGGCGGCGACCATAGTGTGCTCGGCGCCGAACTCGCGCTGCGCGTCTGCCCGCGGCTGGGGCTCAGCGAGGCCGAGACCGAAACCGTGTCATGGCTCGTGCGCTACCACCTGCTGATGTCGGCGACCGCGTTCAAACGCGACCTCGCCGATTTCAAGACGATCCTCGATTTTGCAGGGCAGGTGCAAAGCCCCGAACGGCTGCGCCTGCTCCTCGTCCTCACGGTCGTCGATATCCGCGCCGTCGGCCCCGGGGTGTGGAACAGCTGGAAACGGCAATTGCTCACCGAACTATACGACGCCGCCGAAGAGGTGCTGCGCCTCGGCCACAAGCAAAAAGGCCGCGAACAGCGCATCGCGAGCAAGAAAGAGGCAGTCGCGGCGCAATTCGGCTTCGACCAGAAGACGTTCGACAAGGTCGCCCAGCGCCTGCCCGAAAGCTATTGGATCGCCGAACCGGTCGAGGTCATCGCCGCCAATCTCGTCCATATCCGGCAAGCGGGCGATGCGCCGCTCCACATCGCCGCGGTCCCCGACGACGATCGCGGCGCGACCTTGGTGATGGTGCTCGCCGCCGACCATCCGGGGCTTTTCTACCGCATCGCGGGGGGCATTCACCTCGCCGGCGGCAACATCATCGACGCGCGCATCCACACGACGCGCGACGGCCTCGCACTCGACAATTTCCTCGTCCAGGATCCGATCGGCCGCCCCTTTGCCGAAACGGGACAGATCGCCCGGCTGATCCGCGCGATCGAGGACGCGCTCGCCAACCGCCAGAAATTGCTCCCCAAACTCGAGGCTCGCGCCCTCCCGCGCACAAGAGCCGAAGCCTTCCGCATCGCCCCGAACGTGTTCGTCGATAACAAGGCATCGAATCGCTTCACGGTTATCGAAGTCAATGCGCAGGACCGCCCCGCGCTGCTCAACCAGCTCGCCTATGCGCTGTTCCAGTCAAAGGTCACCGTCCACAGCGCCCACGTCGCCACCTATGGCGAACGCGCGGTCGACACCTTCTATGTCACCGACTTGATCGGCGACAAGATCGACAGCGCGGCGCGGGTAAAGTCGTTGGAGAAACGCCTGCTCGAGGCCGCGACGAGTGCGAGCGAGGAAGCGGTGGCCGCTTAGGGTCAGGACCCTAGGACGCGGACCCTAGTTCCAGTCCCGCGCCAGAAAACGTTCCTTCGCGCCGCCGAGGACCCGGATCGCGCGTTCGACATTGCGCTGTCTTGCCCCGTCCGTTTTCAGGCTGGCGAGATAGCGCAGGACTTCCTTACGCAAGCTGGGCGACAGGCTCTCCCATCGCATTTTGGCTGCGGAATTTGCGTCCAGACCTGACGCAAAGGCGGGAGGCAACTCATGCTGTGGTCCGCTCCGATAATGTGCGTCGAACGCGATCGATACCTCGACCAGGTCGCCGACACTGGTGGCCGACGCCGCGCGGACGATGCCGTCGAGATAGAGAAAAAAGCTTCCGTCGCCCGCAGGCATCATGTTGATCGGCCATGCGGGCTCGGGCCGACCGTTCACTTGGACCAGAACGGGCATAGGCTTTTTCCAGTCGGGCCGAATCCGGCGGGAGCGGGCGGCGCTCACGAGCACATAAGGGTTGATCCCCTTGAGCTTGATACGGGCGCTGAACGTCAGCGCGGCGCTGCTGCCAGGCTCGTCCGTCACCCGCGCAAAACCGCCCCCACCTTCGCCGCCGCCGCGACCACCTTGTCGGCGATCGCCTTCAGCCCGGCATCGGTGAAGCTCTTTTCCACCGGCTGCAATTCGACCTCGACCGCCAGGCTCACCTGACCTTCGGGCACGCCTTGGCCGGTGAAGCGGTCGAACAGGCGGGCATCGACAATGGCCGCCTTGTCGGCGCCGCGGATCGCGCGGACCAGATCGGCGGCGGTCAGGCTGGTCGGGGCCAGAAAAGCGAAGTCGCGGCGCACCGATTGCAGCGCGGGCGGGGCGAAGGCGGCGCGCGCCGGGCCGCTCGCGCGCTTGGCGGGAATGGCGTCGAGGAAGATCTGCACCGCCATCACCGGGCCATCGACGTCGAAATGGCGGGTCAGCAGCGGGTGGAGCGCGCCGAACTCGGCGAGCACCGCCTTGGGGCCGAGCCGCAGCGTCGCCGACTGGCCGGGGTGCCAGATGCTGCCCTCGCTCACCGCGTCCATCACCTGCAGACGGTCGGCGGGGGCGCCCGCGGCGTCGAGCAGCGCCAGTGCCGCCGCCTTGGCGTCGAACGCGTCGAAGGGCGCCGCCTTGCCCGCCTGCCACCCGCGCGCGCGCTTGTCGCCCGCCATTAGAACCGCCAGCGTTGGACGCTCGACGCCGGTCAGATAACGCCGCCCGATTTCGAACAGGCGGATGCTGTCAGCGCCGCGGTTCTGGTTGCGCGCCGCCGCGGCGAGCAGGCCGGGCAGTAGCGACGGGCGCATGACCTTCAGATCCTCGCTGATCGGGTTGGCGAGCGACCAGTCACCACCGCCGAAGGGCGCGGCTTCCTGCTTGGAAATGAAGCTCCACGTCACCGCTTCGTGAAAACCCGCCGCCGCCGCGGCGCGGCGCAGGCGGCGTTCGAGCAGCTGTTCGGGGGTCGCGGTCGGCTTGGCGACGCCATCCGTGCGCGGCAGCGGCACCGACGCGATCGCGTCGAAACCGGTGATGCGCGTGACCTCCTCGACCAGGTCGGGCGCGCCGTCGATGTCGCGGCGCCAGCTCGGCACCGCGACCTGCCAGCGGCCGCCCTGTTCGATGATCGTGAAGCCCAGCGCGGTCAGAATGTCCTGCTGCCGCT
>JAHCKJ010000166.1 GCA_026125835.1 Sphingopyxis sp. | reverse complement strand
CCCGGCGGGCGCGCAGCTGGCGACCAGCGGCGCCGCTGCGATCAGCAGCACGGCGCGCATCGGATTCAGCGTGGCCATGACATTGCTCCTTGAGAAAATTCCGGATAGCGCGCGCGGATGAACCGGCGCTGAAGCAGCGGCGTCACGCGGCGTCCTTCAGCGCGCGGATGCGCCCGAGTTCGGCGGCACTCGGCGCGCGCAGGAAGGGGTTGGTGGCACGTTCGACGCCGATTGTGGTCGGCACAGTCGCCTCTCCAGCAGCACGCGCCGCTTCGACCGCCGCCAGTCGTGCCACCAGCGCGTCGTTGTCCGGATCGACCGTGACTGCAAAGCGCGCGTTCGACAGCGTATATTCGTGCGCGCAATAAACGCGCGTCGCATCGTCGAGCGCCCCGAGCTTTTGCATGTTCGCGAACATCTGTTCAGCGGTGCCTTCGAACAAGCGGCCGCAGCCCATCGCGAACATCGTGTCGCCGACAAAGATCGCGGCATCGTCGGCGAAATGATAGGCGATGTGGCCCGCGGTGTGGGCCGGGACGTCCCAGACGCTGGCGACATGATTGCCCAGTCGCACCGTGTCGCCGCCCTGCACCTGCACGTCGAGCGTCGGGATGCGGGCAAATTCGGCCGCTGGCCCGGTGATCGTGCAGCCGGTTGCCTCTTTGATCGCCGCATTGCCGCCGGTGTGGTCGGGGTGCCAATGGGTGTTCCAAATGTCGGTGATTGTCCAGCCGCGTGTCGCAGCGACGGCGAGCACCGGATCGGCGACCGCGGGATCGACGACCATCGTCGCCCCGCTGGCGGAATCGTGGACCAGCCAGACATAATTGTCGCTGAGCACCGGAATGCGGACGATGTCGAGTGCGGGCATGGCGTCTCCTCTCCTTTGCCGCCTCATCCTACCCCACAGACGGAGCCAGGGTGAGACTCCCTTGACTTTACCGTCTTACCAGCTGCCCGTATTGGGCATTGATGCCCAGGGTTCCCGCGGCGGCAGATGGCCGTCCTGCAACAATTCGACCGAAATGCCGTCGGGCGAGCGCACGAACGCCATATGCCCGTCGCGCGGCGGGCGGTTGATCGTAACCCCGGCGTCCATCAGCCGCTGGCACGTCGCGTAGATGTCGTCGACCCGGTACGCGAGATGGCCGAAATTGCGGCCGCCCGTATATTGTTCGGGCGCGCTGCCGTCTTCGGGCGGCCAATTATAGGTCAGCTCGAGCTCCGCGACCCCATCCTGTCCCGGACAGGCGAGGAAGATCAGCGTGAAGCGCCCCTGCTCGCTGTCGAAGCGGCGTACTTCCTCGAGCCCGATCAGGTTGAAAAAGGCGACGGTGGCGTCGGGATCCGACACTCGGATCATGGTATGGAGATATTGGGTCATGCGGCCATCCTACGCGCGCAGGCTCTGTCCTTCAAACGCTGCGAACAGATTGACGAATTCATCGGGTACCGGCGTCGGTGCCCCCTGAGCTTCGGCGACGTGGACGCTGACCTCGAGCCCCGTCGCGCGCAGATCGTCGTGGCCCGCGCCGTGCAGTTCGAACAAAAAAGTCATCGAACTCCTGCCCACGCGCGAACAGCGCACGCAAATGTCGATCTCTTCGTCGAGCAGGATTGGCACCTTGTAATCGACCTCGGCGCGCGCGACGTGAAATTCGGGGCTGTCGCGCTGCGGCCAGCGGTCATAAACTCCGACGGCGCGCCAGTATTCGGTGATGCCGATGTCGAAATATTCGAGGTAGCGGCTGTTGAACACCACCGCCTGCGCGTCGATTTCGGCATAGCGAACGCGTTTGGTGACGTGGAATTTGAAGTCGCTGCGGGCCATCACAATCCCCTAATTTGTCGCGAGCCGCGCGACGGTGTCGATAAGCAGCGCGATGTCGGTATCGCGTGACAGGCGGTGGTCGCCGCCCTTGACGAGCGTGACCTGCACATCGTCGCTCGCCAGCGCCGCGGCAAGGCGCAGGCTGATATCGGGCGGCACGTCGCCATCCTCTTGTCCGTGCAGCAAGCGCACCGGGCAGGCGAGCGGGATATCTCCCTTCAGTAACCGGTTCGCCTCGCCCGACTGGAAAAAGCCGCGCGTCGTCATATAGGGCTGGTCGCTGTATGGCGTTTCCTCGATCAACGCCCCCTCGGCCAGGATGATCGCCTTTTCTTCCGGCGTGAAACCCCAATCGGTAAAGTCGGGCGCTGCCGCGATGCCGACCAACCCGGCCAAGCGGCCGGGACCATCGCGCTGGACAATCGCCAGCGCGGTCAGCAGCATCAGCCAGCCGCCCATCGACGAACCGACGATCACGACCGGCCCGTCGATCGTCGCATCGATCAGGTCGAGTATATCGCCGCGCCAGTCGAGCAAGCTCTGGTCGGCGAACTGCCCGTCCGACAAGCCGCATCCGGCATAGTCGAGGAGCAGGCACGCGCGCCCTTCGCTCGCGGCCCAATCGAACAGCGCGGTCGCCTTGCCGCCCGCCATGTCGGACATATAGCCGGGCAGAAAGATGATCGCCGGTCCGCTGCCGGGGGTGAAGCGATAAGCGAGTCGCGGCCGCCCGGCGCGCTCCAGATAGTCGGGGACGATGTCCACCGCCGTCAGATCACCCAGTCGATGGTGTTCATCTGGACGACCGCCTGGCCTTTGGCACGCCGCTGTTCGACCATGATCCGGTTCAGCCGCTGGATCGTGTCGCTGCCGGTCGTGATGCACCACCCCGGAACGACCGCGTGGACCAGCGCGCACAGTCCGCCCCAGATCATCGTCACGCCGAATTTCGACGCGACGCCGAAATGTTCGATATAGTTTTCGTTGACGCTTTTCGGGTGATCGACGAACAGGCGCTTGAACACGGGCAGGGCTCCTTCACGGCTGCCGCCGCCCTAGCGAGCAGGCGCCCGCCTAGCAAGGGCAGGGTGCCGGCCGGCGCTCATTCGGCAAGGAAAGCGTCGACCGCCCTGGCAAAAGCGTCGGGCTGGTCGAGCATGATGAAATGGCGGCTGCCCGGTACCATATGGGCGGAGAAACGGGCGAGCCCCGCATATTGCGGCTCGAACGCGGCCTTTGCGCGCTCGGGCGGCATCAACGCGTCGTCCTGCGCATAAAGCAGGGTGACCGGCGCCGCGACGGCCCCCAATTCGCCGCGCATGTCGGTGGTCATGACATCGTAAAAGACCTGCGCCGCGACGCGCGGATCGACCTGGCGCATCCAGCCGGCGATCGCGGTGCGTCCCGCGGCGCTGTTCGACATACCGGCAGCCATGCTGGCCGGACCGGGATCGGTGACGGGGGTTGCCGACACCGGCTGGCCATATTGCGCGCGCATCATCGCGGCCATCTGCCCGGCCTGCGGCTTCGTGCTTTCTGCCGTCGCGGCGGGGTTGAACAGGGTGCCGATAAAGGGCAGCGCGTCGACGATCATCAGGCGCGCCACCTCGCCCGGTGCGCGCGCCGCGATCATCAGCCCGGTCAGCCCGCCCATCGAATGGCCGATGATTGCGGGCGCGGCGCGGCCCTGATCGGTGATGCAGTCGTCGATATAATCGGCAAGCTCGCGCATCACCGGGTCGAGCACCGGCCCCTCGGCATTGACCCCCGCTGTGTCGCCAAAGCCGCGGATCTGGACGCGGTGCAGCCGGTGACGGGACTTCAGCCGGTCGGCGGTGGCGTCCCACACGCTGCGCGGGCTCGACAGACCGGGGATCAGCACGACGTCGCGGCCGTCGCCCTCGACCAGCACGGTGATGCGCTTGCCTTCGACCAGCCCCGCCGGGCAGGGCTCGGCGGCGTCGGCGGGGCTCGCGATCAGGCCGGCGAACAGGACAAAAATGGCAGCAATGGCAATGCGGGGTTTCACGTTCGTCAGTCTTTCAGGAAAATGGCTTCGATCGGCAGGCCGAACAGGTCGGCAATGCGAAAGGCGAGGGGGAGAGACGGGTCATATTTGCCCGTTTCGATCGCGTTGACCGACTGGCGCGACACCTCCAGCCGGTCGGCAAGGTCCTGCTGGCTCCAGTCGCGCTCGGCGCGCAGGACTTTGAGGCGGTTCTTCACGGACAGGGTCCGCCGTCACCGATGGTGAGCCGGTTGACCAGCGACCCGACCGCCAGCCCCAGACACCAGACGGGAAACACATAGAAAAGCGGCACCCGCGGCACGTCGGTGAACAGTTCCAAAATGCCCCAGCCGCTGGCGAGCGCCAGCGTGAGGCCGGTCGCGACGAGCATCTTGCGGATTTCCAGCATCCGGACATATTCGTCGGTCAGTTCGGCGATGTAACGCGCCATCGCCCAGATAAATCCCGACGTCGCGAGCGCAGGAACCAGCGCCACCGTAACGGTCAGCGGGGTCGCCGCGGCATCGTCGGGAATGATCCAGCTCGCCAGCATCACTGTCGCGATATAGGCGATCGAAATCGGGATCATGCGGCCGACGTAACGGCGCTGCACGGGGTTCGCGGCCATCGCTCAACCCTTCCGGCAAGCCGCGCGCGGCGTGGACGCGAGCATGGCGATGGGCAGTGCCACGACAAGCGCGTTGCCCGCCGCCGCCGGAATCACGTCCGCGATCCACGCGAAGGCAACGGCAAAGCTGGCGGAGGCCCAAAGCAGGGCACGGGTGAGAGGCGGCATCGGTCAAGCTCCCTTGTTATTCAGTAAAGGAACATTGACATAACGAGTCGCGTTTGTCAAGTAACATTGACAAAATGACAAGGGCGCTATTGGATCGGCGCGATCCGATCAGCTTTCGCGATCGGGCTGGAGCGTGCGTCGCGGTCGGCTTTTAGCGATGCCCGGTGCCATGGCGCAGCCGCCAGTTGAGCAAATGCGCTGTGACCAGCGCGATTGCGCCCGCCGAAGTGAGCAGGCGGTCGGCGGCATCGGGGTTGGCAGCGGCCAACCATCCCTCGTGCGCGGCAATGCCGAGCGCCAGCAGGCCAAGTCCTGCCGCCGCCAGCAGTGGCGCTGCCCGCCTGCGATAACGGCGCCAGCCGTCGGTCATTGCGATGAGCGCTGCGGGCAGGGCAAGCAGCAGGATCGCCGCGTGCAGCCATTCGGGCACACGGAGCCAGCCGCTCATCGCGGGCGCGACCAGCAATGCGAGCGGCAGCGCGAGGCAGTGGACCAGACAGGCGGAGGACAGCGCAATACCGGCAACATCCGCGGTCCGCGCGCGCGGCGA
>JAHCKJ010000165.1 GCA_026125835.1 Sphingopyxis sp. | reverse complement strand
ATACAGGCGCGCGCGTCGGCAACGAAGGTCAAGCTGAGCACCGACGATCTGGAAGACCCCGCCAAGGTGCAGGCGTTCCAGCAGGCGCAGGGCAATGTGTCGAGCGCGCTCGGTCGCTTGCTCGTCACCGTCGAAGCCTATCCCGACCTCAAGAGCCAGGCACGCTTTGCCGACCTGATGACGCAGCTCGAAGGCACCGAAAACCGCATCAATGTCGCGGTGCAGGACTATAATGGCGCGGTGCAGGACTATAACACGACGATCCGCACCTTCCCCGACATCATCGGTGCCAAAATCGTCCATGGCGCCAAGCCGATGACGCCTTATCGTGCGGTGACGCCGAACGCCAATCAGGCGCCGAAGGTCGATTTCGGACAGTAAGGTGAACGCACCCACCCTGTTGAAAACCCTGGCAACGGCGGTCCTTTCCGGACTGCTGTTGCTGTCGACGCCCGCTACCGCGCAAACTTTTCCCAAGCTGGCGGGCAATCCGGTCGTCGATCAGGCGGATATCATACCGCCTGCCGAAGAGGCGGCGCTCAATGCGCAGCTGCTCGAGCTCGAAAAGACCACCGGGCACCAGCTGGTCGTCGCGACCGTCAGCGATCTCGAGGGTCGCGACGTCGCCGACTATGGCTATCGACTGGGCCGCGAATGGCAGATCGGCGACGCGGAACGAGACGACGGCGTGGTCTTCCTGATCGCACCGAACGAGCGGCGGATGAACATTTCGGTCGGTTACGGGCTGGAACCGGTGCTGACCGATGCGCTGTCGGGGCGTATCATCCGCGACACGGTGACCCCGCTGTTCAAGGCGGGCGACATGCCGGGGGGAATCAAGGCGGGGGTCGATGCAATCGCCGAGCAGATCCAGCTGCCGCCGGAAGAGGCGCAGGCCCGCGCCGCGGCGGCGGCCGCCAAAGAACGCCACCGCGCCAAGGACGGCAATTTCGGCGGCCTGTTTTTTCTCGGATTTATCATCCTGATCTTTTTCATCATCCCCTGGCTGACCAGCCGCGCCAATCGCGGCAAGAAGCGGCGCAAGAAACGCGGTGCCTGGGACGCCCCGATCATCATCTGGGGTGGCGGCGACTGGGGCAGCGGTGGCGGCGGATCGTCATGGGGCGGCGGATCGTCGTGGGGCGGTGGCGGCGGCTTCGGCGGCTTTTCGGGTGGCGGCGGCTCGTTCGGGGGCGGCGGCGCCTCGGGCGGCTGGTAGGGAGCAGCAACGATGCCCGGCAAGATCAACCATGTCAGCGAAGCCGATCACGCGATCGTGACGGCGGCGGTCGCCGCCGCCGAGGCGCAGACGAGCGGCGAGATCGTCACCGTCATCGCGGCGCAATCGGATGATTATGACGACGTCGCCCTGCTGTGGGCGAGCGCGGTCGCCTTTGTCGCAATGTCGGCGGCGGCGCTGTTCCCCGATTTCTTTCGCGGCATTTACGACATGCTGACCGGCGGCTGGGGGCATGAGCTGACGGCGAACCAGTGGCTCGGCACCGTGATTGCGTTCGGTGCCGCCAAATGGATCGGGGTGTGGCTGATCCTGCTGTGGCGGCCGCTGCGCCTGTGGCTGACCCCGCGGACGATCCTGGCCCAGCGGGTGCGCGCCCGCGCGGTCAAGCTGTTCCGCGTCGGCGCGGAGTCGAAAACGATCGGTCGCACCGGGGTGCTGCTGTTCGTCAGCCTGGCCGAACATCGCGCCGACATCGTCGCCGACGAAACGATCGCGGCCAAGGTTTCGCCCGAGGTCTGGGGCGACGCGATGGCGGCGCTGATCGAACATGTCCGCAATGGCCGCCCCGGCGAAGGCATGGCGGCCGCCGTGACGCAGATGGGCGTCGTGCTCGCCGAGTATTTCCCGAAGGGCGATGACAATCCCAACGAACTGCCCGACCGGCTGATCGAGATTTAGCGCGCGCCATGTCCCGCCCCGCCCCCGACGACCCGGTGGAAACGCGGTGGGAAGGCCGCTTCATCACGGTCAGGCAGCAAGGGACGTGGGAATATGTCTCGCGGTCGCGGGGTATCCATGCCGCGGTGATCCTGGCGATCGACGATGCGGCGGACGGGCGGCATGTCATTTTGGTGGAGCAATATCGGGTGCCGCTCAAGGTGTGGTGCCTCGAATTGCCGGCCGGATTGGTCGGGGACGATGGCAGCGCGGAAGGTTGCGAAAGTGCCGCGCAGCGTGAGCTGGAGGAGGAGACCGGGTATCAGGCTACCCGTTGGCGAACGGTCGGGGAGTTTTACAGCTCGCCGGGAATGGTCAGCGAAAGCTTTACGCTGCTGGTCGCGACGGGGCTGGTGAAGGTCGGCGACGGCGGCGGGGTCGCGGGCGAGGATATTGTCGTTCACCGCGTGCCGCTGGCGGAAGTTGCCGATTTTGTCGCCGCGAAACGCGCCGAAGGGTGCGGGATCGATGTTCGCGTCGCGATGCTGCTGGCAGGCGGCCTGCTCACCGAGCGCTAGCGCGCGCCGAAGCGCCAGCGCAGCAGCGGGCGGGCGAGCAACAGGCCGGCGAGGAAGCCGCCGACATGCGCCCAGATGGCGATCGCGCCGAAGCCCCCACCGCCCGCAAAGCCGATCAGCAGCTGGAGCCCGATCCACGCCGCGGCAAGCCACAGCGCGCGCACCCAATGCGCCGGGACCGGCCCGATCGCAGGTGCCTGGCTGCGGCTGAAGATCAGCGCAAACACGGCGATCAGCGCCGAGATCGCGCCGCTGGCGCCGATCATCGGGACCGCCGAGGCGGGATCGGAGAGAAATTGCGCCAGCGCCCCGGCATAGGCACCGGCGACGAGCAGCACCGCCATCGCCTTCGCGCCCAGCGGCGCTTCGAGCTGGCGCCCGACGAACAGCAGGATGATGACATTGAAGACGAGATGCAGCACCCCGCCGTGAAGGAATGCCGACGACAGCGGGGTCAGCACGAAGGGCACGAGCGCCCCCGGCGGCAGGATCAGGTCATGCCCGAAACGCGCGGGAACAAAGCCCGCGCGCACGATCGCGTCGATCTGGAACCCGGTGATCGCCAGCAGGACGTGCAGGACGACGCAAGCGAGCGCATAGCCCGTGACCAGCGGCGCATCCTGCGGTTTCATCGCCGTCCGTCCGCGCCGGTCAGATAAATTCGATCTTGGTCACCAGATAATATTTGTCGCCCGCGGGCACGGTGACCTCGACCTCGTCATCGACACGGCGGCCGATCAGCGCGCGGCCGAGCGGCGAATTATAGCTGATCTTGCCGTCCTTCGCGTCGGCCTCGGCCTGCCCGACGATCTGGTAGCGCACCGGCTTGTCGTCCTCGTCGGCGAGCGTCACGGTGGCGCCGAACACGATGCGGTCGCCCGACAGCGTCGTCGGGTCGATCACCTGCGCGCGCGACAGCTTGTCCTCGAGATCGCCGATCGTCGCTTCGACCTGGCCCTGGCGTTCCTTGGCGGCGTGATATTCGGCATTTTCCGAAAGGTCGCCATGCGCGCGCGCTTCCTCGATCGCATCGACGATCAACGGGCGCTCGGCCTTGAGCGCCGCGAGCTGGGCGCTCAGCTTCTCATAGCCTTCCTGCAGCATCGGAACCTTTTCAACGCTAGCCATTATCATCTTGTCCTTCGTCAATAATTCCGCTCCGGCGAAAGTGTCGCCGGGCGGCCAAGCCGCTGTGTCCGTCGATGTGGGGAGGTGGAGCGGTCGCTCAATAATAGTCCTGAAGCGGCTTTACTTCAAGAGAGTGCGCGCGCAGCGCCCCGATCGCATGGGTTGCGGCATCGCTTCCCGCCGCGGTGGTGTAATAGGCCACATCGGCGGCGAGCGCCGAGGCACGGATCGACTGCGAGTCCTGGAGCGATTGCCAGCCCTCGGTGGTGTTGAAGATCAGCTGGACGTCGCCGTCCTTGATCCGGTCGACGATGTGCGGGCGGCCCTGTGCGACCTTGTTGACGCGTTCGACCTCGATCCCCGCGCCCGCCAGAAAATCGGCGGTGCCGCCGGTCGCGATCACCCGCCAGCCCCACTCGGTCAGCTGGCGCACCGCGCCTAGGATGCGCGGCTTGTCGCTGTCCTTGACCGACACGAACACGCGCCCGGTGGTCGGCAACCGGTCGCCGGCGCCAAGCTGCGCCTTTGCGAAGGCAAGATTGAAATTACTGTCGATTCCCATGACTTCGCCGGTGGACTTCATCTCGGGCGACAGGACCGGGTCGGTGCCGGGGAAGCGCGCAAAGGGGAACACCGCTTCCTTCACCGCGACATGCGCGATGTCGCGGTTGATCCGCGGCAGGTCGGCGAGCTTTTCGCCCGCCATCACGCGCGCCGCGATCTTGGCGATCGGCGAACCGACCGCCTTGGCGACGAAGGGCACGGTGCGGCTGGCGCGCGGATTGACCTCGATCAGATAGACCTCGTCGTCCTTGACCGCGAACTGGATGTTCATGAGGCCGCGCACGTCGAGCGCGCGCGCCAGCGCTTCGGTCTGGCGCTCGATTTCGGCGATAATCGTGGGCGACAGGCTGTACGGCGGGATCGAGCAGGCGCTGTCGCCCGAATGGACCCCGGCTTCCTCGATATGCTGGAGCACCCCCGCGACCACCACGTCGGTGCCGTCGCATAAAGCATCGACATCAACCTCGATCGCGTCGCGCAGATAGCGATCGATCAGCACCGGCGAATCGCCCGACACCTGCACCGCGGTCTCGATGTAATTTTCAAGCTGCGCCTGATCGTCGACGATCTCCATCGCGCGGCCGCCAAGCACATAGGACGGGCGCGTCAGCACCGGATAGCCGATGCGCGTCGCGACCGCGATCGCCTCCTCGCGGCTGCGCGCAATGCCGTTTTCGGGTTGCTTCAGCTTCAGCTTGTTGACCAGCGCCGCAAAACGCTCGCGGTCTTCGGCGAGGTCGATCGCGTCGGGCGAGGTGCCGAGGATCGGGATGCCGGCCTCGGCCAGCGCCTGCGCCAGCTTGAGCGGGGTCTGGCCGCCGAACTGGACGATGACGCCGACCAGCTCGCCCTTCGACTGTTCTACTGCCAGGATTTCCAGCACATCCTCGGCGGTCAGCGGCTCGAAATAGAGGCGGTCGGAGGTGTCATAATCGGTGCTCACCGTCTCGGGGTTGCAGTTGATCATGATCGTCTCATACCCCGCTTCCTCCAGCGCGACGCAGGCGTGGCAGCAGCA
>JAHCKJ010000164.1 GCA_026125835.1 Sphingopyxis sp. | reverse complement strand
CGCTTTGGTCGCCGCCTCGTTGTTCCAATAGCCTTCGAAATTGCACACCGAGCGGATACAGACCTCGCCGACCTTGCCCTGCGCCAGCTCGTTGCCGTCGTCGTCGAGGATCGCGAGGTCGACGAGCGGTTTCGACGCGGGGCCGGTCGACAGCGGCTTGGCGAGGTAATTTTCGTTGATGATGCCGCAACCGACCGCATTGGTTTCGGTGAGCCCGTAACCGAGCAGCGGCTTGCCCTCGCCCATTTCGGTCGCGAGGCGTTTGACATGCTCGGGCGGCCGCGGCGCGCCGCCGCCGGCGTAGCTTTTGCACGTCGACAGATCGTAATTCTTGCGGTTGGGGTGGATCAGGATTTCGTAGCTCATCAGCGGGACGCCGACGAAATAATTGCATTGTTCGTCCTGGATCAGCCGCATCGCTTCCTCGGCATTCCATTTCGGCATCAGCACCAGTTTGCGGCCGAGCGCGAAGCTTTGCAGGAACACCGGGATTTCCGCGGTGACGTGGAACAGCGGGGTGCAGATCAGCGTCGCGGGCTGGATGTCCGACATCTGCCCGTCTTCGGTCAGCAGATGCACGATGCTGGCGGTCTGCGTCACATAGTTGAAAATCGCCTGCACCACCGCTTCGTGGCGCGAATAGGCGCCTTTCGACTGGCCGGTCGAGCCCGAGGTGAACAGGATCGTCGCCAGATCCTGCCCGGTCAGCGTCGGCAGCGCGGTTGCGGCATTGCCGCCGGCGCCGGTGATCGGGGCGATCGCCTGATCGATCGGCTGCGCGATGTCGAGCGTGATGACCCTGGCGCCATGGTCGACCTCTTCGAGCCGCGCGGCGCGCTGGACGTCGGCGATGACCAAACCGGTTTCGCTGTCGGCGATCGCGGCCGCCAGTTCGCCGCCCTGCCACCAGCCGTTGAGCAGGGTCGCACAGCCGCCCGCCAGCAAAATGCCGATATAGGAAACGCACCACGCGGTCGCGTTGCGCATCGCCAGCCCGACGCGGTCGCCGCGCTGGACGCCATAACCCTCGACCAGCCCCGCCGCGACCTGCCGCGCCGCCATATAGACCTGTTTGAACGACAGCCGTTCGTCGCCTTCGACCAGAAAGGTCGCGTCGCCATGCTGCATCGCGAAATAGGCGACATAGTCGGCCAGATTCGTCGGCGCATTGGTGATGAAGGGAAGCTGCCGGCCGAAGCGTTCGACGGACCCGACCTGGATCGGTCCGCCCGGACCGGTGATCAGATTATAGGCGGCTTCCAGGCGCAAATCGAGCGCTGATGGCATCTTGTATCTCTCCTCTTGGTCTCGCTGGCCTAACCCCTTATGGGGAGGCCTCTCCTGGGGAAGGACCGCGCGACTTTATGTTTCTTTTTGCAACCCTAGCCGAAGCAACGCAATATGTGAACTTCCATGACTTGATGGGAGAGAACAGCGAAATCGCGTTCAGCGTCTTCGGCCTGCCGATCCGCTGGTACGCGCTCGCCTATCTCGCCGGAATTTTCGTCGGCTATTGGTATTTGCTCAAGCTGATCGCGCAGCCCGGCGCCCCGATGGCGCGGCGCCACGCCGACGACATGATCTTTTACGCGATGCTGGGGATCATCATCGGCGGGCGGCTTGGCTATGTGCTGTTCTATAACCTTGGCGAATATATCAAGGAACCGCTGGGCGTGTTCCGCCTGTGGGACGGCGGCATGTCGCTCCACGGCGGCGTCATCGGCGTACTGGTCGCGATCTGGTATGTGACACGCAAGGAAAAGCTGAATTTTCTGCGCTTTTGCGACTATATCGCCTGCGTCATTCCGTTCGGCCTGTTCTTTGGCCGCATGGCCAATTTCGTCAACGGCGAGCTGTGGGGCCGCACCACTGACGTGCCTTGGGCGATAATCTTTCCCGACAGCGGCACAATGGACCCTCGTCACCCCAGCCAATTGTATGAAGCGGGTCTGGAAGGGCTGCTGATGATGGCGATCCTGACCTTCCTCTTTTGGCGCACCGATGCGCGCTACAAGCCCGGATTCCTGTTCGGTATGGCGGCGATCATTTACGGCCTCAGCCGCTTTGCGGTCGAGTTTGTGCGCGAACCCGATGTCCAGCTCGGCACCCTGTCGTGGGGATTGACGATGGGGCAGACGCTGACCATCCCGATGCTGGTCGTCGGCATCTGGCTCGTCGCGACCGCCAAAGGCCGCCGCCAGCGAATCGAGCCGGTCGCCGGACCCGACAGCGTTGCGTGACGGCCCCCCGACGCCTGCCCAGCTGATCGGCGACATCGCGGCGGCGCGGGCGACGACGGTCGCCGACTATATGGCCGCCGCGAACAGCCATTATTATGCGACGCGCGACCCGCTGGGCGCCGCGGGCGACTTCACCACCGCGCCCGAAATCAGCCAGATGTTCGGCGAGATGGTCGGCGTGTGGATCGCCGATCTGTGGGCGCGCGCGGGCAGTCCCGCGTTTCGCTATGTCGAGCTGGGTCCGGGGCGCGGGACGCTGGCCGCCGATGCGCTGCGCGCGATGGCGCGCTTCGGCTGCATCCCCGCGGGGATCGAACTCGTTGAAACCAGCCCGACGCTGCGCACCGCGCAATTGGCGCGCCTGCCCGCCGCGACCCATCATGACGAGGTCGACGCGCTGCCCGACGATCTGCCGCTGCTGATCGTCGCCAATGAATTTTTCGACGCCCTGCCGGTGCATCAATATATCCGCACCGCAGGCGGCTGGCGCGAGCGGATGGTCGAACGTCGCGGCGACGACTTCGCCGCGGTGCCGGGCGACGCCGATGCGGCGGCCGCGATCCCCGAAATGCTGCGCAGCAAAAATGTCGGCACGATCGTCGAAACCGCGCCGGTTGCCGCGGCGATCATGCAGCGTTGTGCCTTTCGCATCGCGCGGCAGGGCGGCGCGATGCTGGCGATCGATTATGGCTATGTCGGCCCGGCCGCGGGCGACACGTTGCAAGCGGTCAAGGCGCATCGCTTTGCCGACGCCTTCACCGATCCGGGCGAGGCCGACCTGACCACCCACGTCGATTTCACCGCGCTCGCCGATGCGGCACGGAGCGCGGGGGCAGCGGTCAGTCCGGTCGCGACCCAGGGCGACTGGTTGCAGCGGCTGGGTATCGAGGCGCGGCTGCAATCGCTCGCGGCGACGGCGCCCGACCGCGCCAAGGAATTGCAAGGCCAGCGCGACCGGCTTGTCGCCGCCGACGCGATGGGGGAATTGTTCAAAGTCATGGCCATCACCGCTCCGGGCTGGCCCACCCCTGCCGGGTTTACAGGAGACAATGCTTGACGACCGTTCATCTCGCGACCCCGGACGATGCAGAGGCCATCGCGACCTTCGCGACCGACTCCTTCACCCGCACCTTCGGTCATATCTATGACCCCGCCGACCTCGCCGCCTTTCTCGCGACCTGGAACCCGCCCGAACGTGTCCGAGCGCAGATCGGCGCATCCGATCATGATATCGGGCTCGTCCGTGACGCAGCCGGTGCGATCCTTGGCTATATCAAAATGGGACCGGTCGATTTCGACCTTCCGCCCGAGCAGCCAACCGACGATGCAGTCGAACTTCACCAATTATATGTCGCCGAAACCGCAAAAGGCACCGGCGTTGCCGCGGCGCTGATGGATTGGGGCATCGTCTGGGCGCGGCAGCGCGCGTCGATCCTGTACCTGTCGGTCTTTACCGAAAATCCGCGCGCCCAGGCCTTTTACCGCCGCTACGGTTTCCATGACGTCGGCCGCAATGAATTTCACGTCGGCAATCATATCGACGAAGACCGCTTTTACAGGCTCGATCTGTGACCGCGCCGTTCATCACCGCACCGCCGCTCGCCGACATTCCGCACGGGTTTTTCGGCCGCCGCGGCGGGGTTTCGACCGGCGAGCTCGCGTCGCTCAACTGCGGCCTTGGCTCGGGCGACGAACCGGCGCTAATTGCCGAAAACCGGCGACGCGTGGCCGAAGCGGTGCTGCCCGGCGCGGCGCTTACCGGCGTCTATCAAGTGCATGGCAATCGCTGCGTCGTCGTCGATGACACGAGCGACCTGGCCGCGCGGCCCGAAGCCGACGCGCTCGCGACGCGTGCCCGCGGTATCGTTCTGGGAATCCTGACCGCCGATTGCGTGCCGGTGCTGTTCGCCGACCGTGACGCAGGGGTGATCGGCGCCGCCCACGCGGGCTGGAAAGGCGCGCTGGCGGGGGTCACCGATGCGACGCTGACCGCAATGGAAAGCCTTGGCGCCAACCGCGCCAACATTGCCGCTGCGATCGGCCCGTGCATTGGGCGGGCGTCCTACGAGGTCGATGATGGATTCGTGCAGCGCTTCACCGCCGACGATCCCGCCAACGAACGCTTCTTTGCCGCGGCCAAGCCCGGTCACGCGACGTTCGACATCGCCGCCTATGTCGCGGCGCGGCTTGCCGCGGCGGGGGTCACCCGAATTGCCATCGGCGGGCAGGACACCTATGCCGAGGCAGAGGATTATTTCAGCTATCGCCGCGCGTGCCACAACGGGGAAAATTCCTATGGCCGCCAATTGTCGGTGATCGGCCTGAACTAACACGCTTGGGGGACGGATGACACGCACGCGCCTGTTTGGATTGATCGGCGGCCTGCTGACCTTCATCGTCATGCTTGCCCTCCCCGCTCCGGCGGGCATGGAAACCACTGCCTGGCACGTCGCGGCGATGACGGTGTTGATGGCGATCTGGTGGATGACCGAGGCGCTGCCGCTGACCGTCACGGCATTGCTGCCCTTCCTGCTTGTTCCGGCTTTCGGGGTGATGGACGCCAATGCCATCGCCAAGGAATATTATTCGCCGATCCTCTTCCTGATCCTGGGCGGTGCGTTTCTCGCACTGGCGATCGAGCGCGTCGGACTGCATCGCCGCCTCGCGCTGGCGCTGCTCAAGCGCGCGGCGCCGACCGCGACCGGGCTGCTCTTCGCCTTCATGGCGGCGACCGCGTTGCTCAGCATGTTCATTTCGAACACCTCGACCGCGCTGATCATGGTCCCCATCGCGCTGGCGGTCGTCCGCGCGGGTGGCATTCGCGAGGGCGAGACCGAGGGCTTTGCCGGCGCGGTGATGATGGGCATCGCCTTTGCCGCGTCGATCGGCGGGCTCGGCACGCTGGTCGGCAGCCCGACCAATGCGATTGCGGCGGGGCTGATCGAAAAGACGCTGGGGCTGCGCATCTCGTTCCTCGACTGGAT
>JAHCKJ010000163.1 GCA_026125835.1 Sphingopyxis sp. | reverse complement strand
TCGCGGGGCTGGCGCTGCTGCTCGCCGCCTGCGTTCCTGCACCGGTCGGGCAAGCGAATGAGGATGCGGCGTTGAACGACAAGCCGATCATGACGTGGCCCGACCTTTTGACCCGCGCCAAGCCGTCGCCCGATGCGACGATCCGCTATGGCGAGGATCCGCTCCAGATCGTCGATTTGTGGGTGCCAAAAGGGCAGGGGCCGCACCCCGCGGTGATCATGATCCATGGCGGCTGCTGGCAGACTGCGGTCGCCGAGCGCGACATCATGAACTGGATCGCCGACGACCTGCGGTCGCAGGGCGTCGGCGTGTGGAACATCGAATATCGCGGCGTCGATCGCGGCGGCGGGATGCCGGGGACTTATGAAGATGTGGCGCGCGCCGCCGACCTGTTTGTCGCCGATGGCGCGAAGCACGGGTTCGACACCGGCGGCATTCGCATCGCCATCGGCCACAGCGCCGGCGGCCATCTGGCGCTGTGGCTGGCACGGCGTCCGGCGCTGGCGGCAGGCGATGTGCTGCGCGGCGCCGACCCGATCCGCATCGACCTCGCCATCAGCCAGGGCGGCTTGCCCGATCTGCGCGCCGGCGCCGCGAGCAGCGGCCACGCCTGCGGTGCCGATGCCCCCGCCGCGATGGCGCGCGGCGATTATGCGCGTACCTCGCCCCCCGAAATGCCGCTCGGCACCGCGCGCGAGATGCAGTTCAACAACGACCGCGACCATGTCACCCCGCCCGCAACGGGCGCCGCCTACAGCGCCGCGATGGCCAAGCTGGGCGTGACGGTGCCGATGGAGGTGACACCGGGCGAAGGCCATGTCGAACTGATCGCACCCGACAGCGTCAGTTGGCGCAAGCAGCGCGCCGCGATCCTGGCCGCTTTTGGGAGGAAGAAGGCGCCATGATGACGCTCGCCGAAGCCGAGGCGCTCGACGCGCGCGATCCGCTGGCGCCGCTGCGCGACCGCTTCCTTCGGCCACCCGGTCTCATCTATCTCGACGGCAATTCGCTTGGCATGTTGCCGCAGGCCAGCGTGGATGCTGCCGCCGACATGGTCAGCCGCCAATGGGGCGAGCGGCTGATCCGCAGCTGGAACGAAGGCTGGATCGATGCGCCGACGCGGATCGGCGACAAGATCGCGCCGCTGATCGGCGCCGAGGCGGGCGAAGTCATCGTGGCGGATTCGACCAGCGTCAATCTGTTCAAGCTGCTCGTCGCCGCCTTGCGCCGCGACCCGGCGCGCCGGGTGGTGGTCAGCGAGGCGGGCAATTTCCCGACCGACCTGCACATCGCGACGGGCGCGGTCGGGTGTGTGCCGGGGGCAGAATTGCGCGTGGTGGCGCGCGACCAGCTCGCCGATGCGCTGGGCGACGATACCGCCGTTCTGCTGCTCACCCACGTTCACTACAAGACCGGCGCGCGTTTCGACATGGCGCGTTGGACTGCCAACGCGCATGCCGTCGGCGCGCTGATGCTATGGGATCTCAGCCACAGCGCGGGTGCGGTAGCGATCGACCTCAATGGCGCCAACGCCGATCTGGCGGTGGGCTGCGGCTATAAATATCTGAACGGCGGGCCGGGAGCGCCCGCCTATCTGTTCGTCGCCGAAAGGTGGCAGGCAGCGCTCGGCAACCCGCTGTCGGGATGGATGGGCCATGCCGCGCCCTTTGCCTTCACCGACGATTATGTCGCGGCGCCCGGCATGAAACGCTGGTTGACCGGAACGCCGTCCGTGCTGGGCCTCGGAGTGCTGGAGGCGGCGCTAAGGCTGTGGGAGGGTGTCGATATGGCGATGGTCGAGCGAAAATCGGCGGCGCTGTTTGATATATTGCTGGCGGCGGGCGATCGTGCGGGGCTTGAGTGTGTGACGCCGCGCGATTCGGCCGCGCGCGGCAGCCACATCAGTTTTCGCCACGACAACGCCTACGCCATCACGCAGGCGCTGATCGCGCGCGGGGTGATCGGCGACTTCCGCGACCCCGATGTTCTGCGGTTGGGACTCACCCCGCTCACCTTGAGCCATGTCGACGTCTGGAACGCCGCCCGTCAGCTCGAAGCGGTGATCGCCAGCGGCGAATGGCAACGGCCCGAATTTGCGGTGCGCGCGGCCGTGACCTGACCGCGGGTCGGATCCCCTATATTTCGATGACGATCCGCACCTTGGACGGCACGGTCCCGGCGGCTTGCGCGATTTCGGCGCGCGCGCGCGCGACCAGATCGGCCAGCTTTTGCCGCCCGGGCATGTTGCCTTCGGCCAGCAGTTCGGCGGTCGTTATCCCGAAAAGGTCCGCCAGCGTTTGCAAGCGCGCCGATTTCGGTCGCGACCGGTCTTGCTCCCAATGGCAAATGGCGGTGATGCTGATGCCCAGGTGATCGGCGACGTCGGTCTTGCTCAATCCCAAACCCCGGCGGAGTCGCGCCAGCCGTGCGCCGAAGGTTTCGGAATCCTGCGCGATGTTGATGGCTGGTTCGATGGTCTTGTGGATCACGAAAAATCGGCCTCGCCATGCTGTGAAGGGAGTAGCCGTAATAGAAGTGCAAGAATCGAACATCTTTCAACATCTCACCTAAACCGCCGCTTCGCCCGATATTTGCCAGCGACCGCCGCTGCCCCTAACATGCGGATACCGGGAGGCCGCGATGACCGCGACGGATGGACAGGGTTCGGGCGCATCGAGAGCGATCGAGGATGTCGTGGTGCACAGCGCGCTGAACGACGGAACGTCGGTGTGTCTGCGGACAATCACCCCCGACGACGAAGAATTGTTGCGCGATGGAATCGCCAAATTGTCGGCGGAATCGCGTTACCTGCGCTTTTTCTCGCCGACGCCGCAACTTCCCGATGCGGTCATCGAAAAGCTGGTCGATGTCGATGGGCACGACCATATCGCGTGGGGCGCCATCTGTGCCGAATGCGTCGGTCAGCCGGCTATCGGCGCGGTCCATGCGGTGCGGCACCGCGAGGGCGGCCGCGTCGGTGAATTTTCCGTCGCTGTGATCGACGAATTTCAAGGGCGCGGTCTGGCGCGGATGATGACAGCGGCGCTGTTGGTCCATTGCCTTGCCGAAGGGTTGACAGTGCTCGACATCCATATTCTGTCGGAAAATGCTGCGGCAAAGCGTCTGGTGAAGTCGCTGGATGCGGAATGGAAAGGGGAATCGGCCGGAGTAGCCGAATACCGGCTCGACGTTGCGGCCGGTCTTGCCGCGTTGCGAGCCGACGCCGACGCACCCGGGGTTCGGGATGTCTTGCGCGCGCTGGCCGAAGGTTCGGACATTTGACGACGATGACGGCGCTCACGTCGGATTGTCCCTCCCGCCGCCGGGGGTCGCGACCGGCGGCGGGCGGGTAGTCATGACCCTGATGCGAGGAAACGCCCGGGCCAAGCCATATTTGTATTTGCTGTCCGGCGCGGAAGCGGTGACGCGCGTCACAAATCTTGATTTTTTCCGGCGGTCAAACTTGTCCACATGACAAAGGGCGCCGGAATTGATCCGGCGCCCTTTGCGCTGTTGTTCCGCGAATGCGGGTTTTATTTCTTCGCAGGGTCCGCGCCGACTTCCGACGGGGCGATCTCGCCATTGTCGTCCATCGCATTGGCCTTTTCTTCGCCCGCCGCTTCGACGGCATCGGCCTTGTCTTCCATGGCTTCCTTCGCCGGGCCTTCGGGCATCGCGTCGGCCTGGGCGTCGATCGCATCGGCCTGGGCTTCCGCCTGATCCTCTACGCGGTCAGCCTCGGGGCTCTGGCAGGCAGCGAGGGCAAGCGCCGAAGTAGCGGCGAGGGCGGTGAACATCTTACGCATATTGAGTGACTCCCAAAGTTGACTCCGGGGCTTAACGCGGGATGAACGCCAGGGTTGCAATGAATCTGTAAAAGCGTGGAATCGCTTCCAACTTTTCTGGCGATCCCCGTTGCGTCGCGATCGAGTGACAAAAAAACGGGCGCCGAAGCGCCCGTTGCTCTGGTTTGGCCCGACCGGATTAGAAACGCTGCTGGCGCTCGTACAGATCGCGGTAGTGCTGGATGCGCGTGACGCGCAGACCCGGCATCCCGCTGCGGTCGATCGAGCGTTGCCAGCTGGCAAATTCTTCCAGCGTCAGGCTGTACCGCTCGCACGCCTCGTCGACGCTGAGCAAGCCGCCGTTTACTGCGGCGACCACCTCGGCCTTGCGGCGCACGACCCAGCGCGTCGTCGACGGCGGCGGCAGCGAATCCAGCGTGAGCGGTTCGCCAAGAGGGCCGATGACCTGCGCCGGCCGGATTTTCTGGTTCTCGATCATAATCATTCCATGGTTTCGTCGTCGGGGGGGAAGTGATCCGACCCGATCGTCTCTAAATCAGAGGGCTTCAACATCGCCTGAAATCCTCTGGTAAACGCCGTCTTCATAGTTTCGGGCGAACCGTTCGACACGTCCGACAGGTCGAGAAATCGAACGACGCGCAGGCTATTATGTTCCGCATTGCTGCGCCCGCGACCGAGCATCTGGCACAGCATGTTAACGGTCGCGATGTGCATCCGGCGAGTCGTACGCGCGCGAAGCATGCGGACCGTCGGCTGGGCCGTCTGGCGCGCCGCGGCGACCGCCAGCAAAACGTCAAAGCCGGGCTCCGACAGTCTGGCAGCACCGGCAACGCGCGGAAATTCGGACGGGGCGAAGTTCATTTTTCCTGTTTAACGTGGACCGCCTAAAGTCGCGTAAATGCCCATTTCATGCCTTGTTAGCGAAACTTAACCCCCGTCAATATCTTGACACCGACGGCGGAAAAGCTGGCTTTTTCGGGTTGGCATCCCTAGATGGCGCGCATCATGGCGACGATGATTTCTCCTGCCGGGCTTGCCCGGGCCGACTTCCAGCTGGCTGCGCCGCTGAAGGATCGGCGAATCGTGGTTGCGATGTCGGGCGGGGTCGACTCGAGTGTCGTTGCCGCGCTAGCCGCGCGATCGGGCGCCGAAGTGATTGGCGTAACACTCCAGTTGTACGACCATGGCGCGAAAGCCAAGCGCGTCGGCGCCTGCTGCGCCGGACAGGATATCCGTGATGCGCGCGCGGTCGCCGACCGGCTCGGTTTCGCGCATCATGTCTATGACCATGAAAGCCGCTTTCGCGACACGGTGATCGACCAGTTCGCCGACGAATATCTGAACGGCCGGACGCCGATCCCGTGTGTGCGCTGTAACATGGGGGTGAAATTCACCGACCTGTTTGCGCTTGCGAAGGAACTGGGCGCCGACTGTCTGGCAACGGGCCATTACGTCCGGCGCATGATGGGG
>JAHCKJ010000162.1 GCA_026125835.1 Sphingopyxis sp. | reverse complement strand
ACCAGAATCGGCCGGTCACTCGGCGGAAAGGCGCGCTGGTCGCAATCGTCGCGCGGGCAGATGCGGCAGGACAGGCCGATGCGTGTTGCCGCTTGCGGGGCGGAGACGTCGACCCCATCGGCATAGACGAAGTCCCCCGCATATTGTGCCTCGCAACCTAGCGCTACGGCGTAGCGGCGCGGGCTGCGGGCATAGCTGCCCGACGGTTTGACCAGCCCCTTCGCCATCGACACATAGCGCAGGCCATCAGGCGTTTCGGCAAGCTGGAACAATATGCGGTCGGGAATCGCCGCGGCCTCATGGACGATCCACAGCGGGCAGGCGCCGCCGAAGCGCGCGAATTGCAGCCGCGTCGCCGAGTGCCGCTTGGTGATATTGCCCGCCATATCGACGCGGCAGAAGAACATCGGAATGCCGCGCGCGCCGGGGCGCTGGAGGGTCGAGAGGCGGTGGCACGCCTGCTCGAAACTCACCCCATATTCGAGCCGCAGCCGGTCGATGTCGTGGCGCACAGCGCGCGCACTGGCGCGGAAGGGGGCGTAGGGCATCAGCACGGCGCCCGCGGCATAGTTGGCGAGGCCGACGTGGAGGAGCTGGCGCGCCGCCGCGGTGCGCAACGGGCTGGCTTCGACGACCGCCGCAATCTCGCGTGCCAGCGCCAGCGCTGCAAGCTGGTGCGCCAGCTGAAAACGGCGGCTTTCGGCGGGCTGCGACGGGTCGATTACCAGATGCCGCATCGTCGCGTCGAAATCGCGCAGGCTTTGCGTCTGGGTATAAACGATCGAAATGCCGAGCGCGTCGCGCAGGCGCCGCTCGATCGTCTCGACCGCGGGGGAAGGGGACGATCCCCGAAGTTGGCCCGCCAGCGCCTCAGCGGCGCGGTCGATACTGTCGACATAATTGCCCGCGTCGTGGAACCAGTCGCGCACCTCCTCCCACGGCAGGCGGCTGCCCTCGGCGGTCCCGCCGGTCAGCGCCTCGTCGATGATTTGCAGCCGCTGCCCGGCGCGTCGGTAGGCGGCGTGGAGCGCGACGAACTGGTCGGTGAGCTGCGGCTGTTGCAGCGCTGCGCGTTCGAGCTGCTCGGGGGGGAGCGGCGCGGCGGCGAAGAGAGGGTCGGCCGCGGCCTCGCGCAGCGCCCCGGCGCGGCGGTCGCCGGAATCATGCGCCACCTCTTCCCATTCGAGGGGGAAGAGGCGTTGCAGCCGGTCGAGCAGCGCAGGGGTCAGCGGGCGGTCGTCATGTTCGATCTGGCTGAGATAGGAGGTAGAGATGCCGAGATGTGCGGCGAACTCAGCCTGCTTAATACCGCGGTCTTGGCGCAGCGCCTTGAGGCGGTTTCCGGCAAAGATCCGTTGGCGCATTAACCATAGCTCCAAATCCGTTTGCCCTGAGCTTGTCGAAGGGCCGTCCTTCTTTCCGAAGGTGTCAAAGAAAAGAACGGTGCTTCGACAAGCTCAGCACGAGCGGGGGATAGGACCTTATACTTTGCAAACTTGAACTTCGCAACTTTGCAAATTCGCATTTGCGTGGCGCGCGGTAAGCGGGCAAGCGACGCTTTGACGTTCGTTGGGAGAGCTGCATGTCCGCCAATATCGCCGAAATGGAACGCCGCCGCGCCGCCGCTGCGCTGGGCGGCGGGCAAAAGCGCATCGATGCGCAGCACAGCAAGGGCAAGCTGACCGCGCGCGAGCGGCTCGACGTGCTGCTCGACGAGGGATCGTTCGAGGAACTCGACACCTATGTCGAGCATGATTGCGTCGATTTCGGCATGCAGGGCCAGAAAATCCCCGGCGACGGCGTCGTGACCGGATCGGGGACGATCAACGGCCGTCTGGTGTATGTGTTCAGCCAGGATTTCACCGTGTTCGGCGGGTCGCTGTCGAAACGCCATGCCGAAAAAATCTGCAAGGTGATGGACAAGGCGATGCTGGTCGGCGCGCCGGTGATCGGCCTGAACGACAGCGGCGGCGCGCGTATCCAGGAGGGCGTCGCGTCGCTCGGCGGCTATGCCGATGTGTTCCAGAAGAATGTGCTGGCGTCGGGCGTGGTGCCGCAGATTTCGCTCATCATGGGGCCATGCGCGGGCGGCGCGGTTTACAGCCCGGCGATGACCGACTTCATCTTCATGGTGAAAGACTCGTCCTATATGTTCGTTACCGGTCCCGATGTGGTCAAGACGGTGACGAACGAGGTGGTGACGCAGGAAGAACTCGGCGGCGCGATCACGCACACGACCAAAAGCTCGGTCGCCGATCTGGCGTTCGAGAATGACATCGAGGCGCTGCTCGCGGCGCGCGATTTCTTCGATTACCTGCCCGAGAACAACCGCAGCGGCGTCCCGGTTCGCCCGACGAGCGATCCGTTCGACCGCGCCGAACCCAGCCTCGACACACTGATCCCGCCGAACGCGAACCAGCCCTACGACATGCACGAGCTGATCCGCAAAACGGTCGACGAGGGCGATTTCTTTGAGGTGCAGCCGGCGCATGCGGGCAACATCATCTGCGGTTTCGGGCGGATCGAGGGGCGGACGATCGGCATCGTCGCGAACCAGCCGCTGGTGCTCGCGGGGGTGCTCGACATCAATTCGTCGAAAAAGGCGGCGCGCTTTGTGCGTTTCTGCGACGCGTTCGAAATCCCGATCATCACCTTCGTCGACGTCCCCGGCTTCCTGCCCGGCACCGCGCAGGAGTTCAACGGCATCATCAAGCATGGCGCGAAGCTGCTGTTCGCCTATGCCGAGGCGACGGTGCCCAAGATCACGGTGATCACGCGCAAGGCCTATGGCGGTGCTTACGACGTGATGGCGTCAAAGCATCTGCGCGGCGACCTCAACTATGCCTGGCCGACCGCCGAGATCGCGGTGATGGGCGCGAAGGGCGCGGTCGAAATCATCTTCCGCGCCGATATGGGCGATCCCGAAAAGATCGCGCAGCGCACGAAGGAATATGAGGATCGCTTTGCGAACCCGTTCGTCGCGGCGCAGCGGGGCTACATTGACGAGGTGATCTATCCGCACTCGACGCGGCGGCGGATCGCGCTGGGGTTGCGGAGGCTGCGGAACAAGCAGTTGGAAAATCCGTGGAAGAAGCATGACAATATTCCGCTATGACTGCTGAAATGACTTCGACACTGCTCACGGCACTGGTGGGATTATTGGGCGTAGGAGCTGGCTTTGTGCTGCAACGCCTTGGTCAGCACCGGACTTTTCTCAGTGATAGCAGGTATGAGGCGTACATTCTTTTCTTAAGAAGTCTGTCTGGTTCAGGAGCAACCAAACCTGACTCTGAAGCGCGTTGGGCGGCCGTAGCAGGCATGATCGAAGCTAAGAGCCGAATTGCTCTCTTCGGGTCGAAAGAGGTCGTGCAGGCTTTAAGCGATTACTCAGCTAAACACCGGCGGGTTGAAAACGAAAATTTCGACGAGCTCGCGAGGATTATCTCGCTGATGCGAAACGATGTCGGAGCGGACAAAATACCGGATCTTGAAAAACATCTTCGTGGACTACTTTTTGATGTTGGGAATTAAAGGGTGAAACTAGGCCGCCTCAACCACATCGGCCTTGCGACGCCGTCGATCGCCGACAGCATCGTCATTGCGAGCGCAGCGAAGCAATCTCCAGCTATCGGCCTTGCGCTGAGCTGCGCGCAGGAGATTGCCGCGTCGCCTGCGGCTCCTCGCAATGACGAGGGTTGGTGAGATGAAATTGGGACGTTTGAACCAGATCGGCATCGCGACGCCGTTGATCGCCGACAGCATCGTCCTTCACCGCGACGTGATGGTTGCGGTGATCCCGGCTTCACATTATAATGACCTTATAATGTGAAGGAGTCGACCATGCAGACCGAACGCGTAACCTATCTGACCAGCGCCGAACACAAAGCCCAGCTTGAAGCCTTTGCCAAAGCCCGCGGCCAGTCGGTCGGCAATGTCCTGCGCGAAGCCGCGGCGCGCTATATCGATCAGCCGTCTGACGACGAGGAAGCGGAATTGGCCGCGCTCGTTGTAGAAGTGAACAAGGCTATCCCCAAAATGGAGGCCGCGCTCGACGAAATGAGCCGCAAAATGCGTGACACGCACGAGGAAGTGGACCGGATGCTCCGTGAAATGGGGGCAAGAAAATGAGCGCGATGAGCGACGCCTTTGCGGCGTTAAAGAATGTCATGCTCATGGAAGAGCGGATCGACGGCCTTCGCTCGGATATGTTTCGCTCCGCCGACGATCTGCGAAGCCTGACGGAAAAGGTGCATTCGCTCGATAAACGCGTGCTTCGGATCGAAACGATGATTGAAATGTCGGGCCGCGGCGGCAACCAACCAAGGATCGAAGGATGAAACTAGGCCGCCTCAACCATATCGGCGTTGCGACGCCGTCGATTGCCGACAGCATCGTTTTTTACCGCGACGTGATGGGCGCGACGAAGATCCATGAACCTTTCGACCTGCCCGAGCAGGGGGTGAAGGTGTGTTTTGTCGATACGCCGGGCGCCGACGGGGCGCTGAACGGCACGCAGATCGAGCTGGTCGAGCCGTTGCCCGGCAACACCTCGATCGCTGGATTTCTCGAGAAGAACCCGGCGGGGGGGCAGCATCATGTTTGTTACGAGGTGCCTGATATTCATGCGGCCAGAGCGGAGTTCGAGGCGCTGGGCAAGCGGGTTCTGGGCGAGCCGCGCATCGGGGCGCATGGGACGCTGATCTTCTTTCTGCACCCCAAGGATATGGGCGGAGTGCTGACCGAGATTATGGAGACGCCGCAGGGAGCGCATTGACCTGTTTTGCTTCGTCACCCTGAACTTGTTTCAGGGTCCATGGCCTGCCTGTTCCTGCAGCGCAGCGCGGGATTAGAGGTCTGGCCCTGGATGCTGAAACAAGTTCAGCATGACGAATTTTAGAGAAGCTGAGACTGCATATGACCGACAAACCGACCCTCGACCAATGGGCCGCCGCCGCCGATAAAGAGGTCAAAGGCAAAGACCTGACCTGGCACACGCCCGAGGGGATCGCCGTCAAGCCGCTCTACACGGCTGAGGATGTGCGCACCGACCCCGGCCTGCCCGGCGTCGCGCCCTTCACGCGCGGCGTGCGCGCGTCGATGTATGCGGGGCGGCCGTGGACCATCCGGCAATATGCGGGCTTTTCGACCGCCGAGGAATCGAACGCTTTCTATCGCCGCAACCTCGCCGCTGGGCAGAAGGGGCTGTCGGTCGCCTTCGACCTTGCCACCCACCGCGGCTATGACAGCGATCATCCGCGCGTCGTCGGTGACGTCGGCAAGGCGG
>JAHCKJ010000161.1 GCA_026125835.1 Sphingopyxis sp. | reverse complement strand
AGGTCGCGCAGCGCGGTCCGCCCGCCGAGCGACAGGCGCGGCCACACGACCCCTGCCGCCCCGCGCCCGCGCGGCCACCAGAGATAGAGCCCGGTCAGGATCATCACGATCGCCCAGCTCGCGGCGAGTTCGACGATGATCCCGCCCGCGCGCCCGATCAGCAGGCTGCCGTGGATTTTCGCCAGCCACGCCGAAATCCGGTCGTCGGGATCGGCCGATCCGATCACCTCTCCCCGCGGCGCCACCGCCACATCGCGCATCGTGCCATTTGGCAGCCCGACATGGACGATCGCCGCATCGCCCGGCGCCTCGGGCACCCGGTAATAGTGAAAGCTCGCGCCCGGAAAAGCGGAGAGCGCCGCCGCCACCTGCGCGTCGGCATCGACCCGCTCGGCGACCGGCAGGCCGCGCCATGCGCGCTCCTGCCACCGGTCGAGCTCGGGCTTGAACAGATAGGCCGCGCCCGTCACCGACAGCAGCAGGATGAAGGGGATGACGAACAGCCCGGCATAAAAATGCCAGCGCCAGATCGTGCGATAGAGCGGAATGCGGTTGATGTCGGTCATCCCCTGTCCCTCCCTTTAGAAGCGCGCGCGAATGCCGGCGGACACCGCGCGGCGCTCGACCGGATAGTAGACCGCCGATGCCGGGGTCACGGTGACCGCCGCGCTGATGTCGCCGATCGCCTTTTTGCCGGTGATGTTGCGGATATCGACAAAGGCATCGACCCCCTCGGCAACCCGCGCCCCGCCGGTGACGCCCAGCAGGGCATAGCCGGGCGTCTGGACGAGGTTGCGATAATCGGCGAACGGACCATCGGGCACCCACTCGACATTCGGCGCGATATGCAGCGCATCGCTACCGATCCGCGCCTCGGCCCGGTAAACATGCTTGGGCACCACCGGCAGGCGGTTGTTGCCGAACTGGCTGTCGTTCCGGAACCGGAAGTCGCTATAAGTATAAACCTGCCGCAGGCGCAGCCAGTCGGTCGGCGCGATTTCCAGTGCCGCTTCGACCCCCTGATGCAGCGTGCGGCCGGCGTTGAAGGTCGCCGCGGGGATGCTGACATTGGTGGTGAATTGCAGCAATTCGCCCTTCAGCGTCGAGCGATAGAGCGCCAGATCCCAATTGACGATCCCGGTCTTGCCGCGGGTGCCGACCTCGGCCGTCCAGGCGCGCTGCGGGCGGATCGTCGACACGACCTGGCTGACCGGAGGCGTGCCGATATTCTGGAACACCTCGCCGAAGCCCGGAAATTCGGCCGAGCGGCTATAGTTGGCAAAGAGCTGCACGTCGTCGCCCGGTTCGAACAGCACCCCGAACTTGGGAGAAAAGGCGTCGAAATCGATCCGCCCGCCGCGCGACGTCGATACATTGACGCGCCGCTTGCGGAAGCCGTCGGCATAGACCCCGCCCGCGGTCAAGGTCAGCTTCTCGACCGGGCGCACCCGCACCTCGCCATAGATGTTGGCGGTGCGCGCGGTCTGGTCGGCATCGAACAGCAGCGCCCCGCGCCGTCCGGCGATGTTCACATATTGGCGCGCGTCGGTGCTGCCGCGGCGCAGCTCGCCGCCCAGCGTGACCTCGACCGGCCCGCTCGCATAGTCGGCGCGGAAGAAGCCGCCAAGGTCGAGCGAGTCCTGATCGATCACCTGAAAAATCGGGTGATAGAGTGACTTGGCGTTGACGAAGCCGCCGACATCCAGCTTGAACGCGCCCCAGTCGAACGTGGTGCGGTTCTGCAATCGCAGCGACACGATATCGCGCGCCTGATCGCCCGCCACCGCCGCCGCGCTGGCGACGCGCGGCGTGGTCAGTGCCTGGTTGAACGTCAGCGCGCCGGGGATTTCCTGTTTGATGTCGTTGTAGCTGGCATAGAAGCGCGTCGAAACGACGTCGCTCAGCTTCATCCCGACATTGCCGTGAAAGCGAAAACTGCGCCGGTTGACATGGTCGCGGTCGCCGCTCGACGTGTCGGCGCTGACCGCCGCCCACGCATCGACGCGGTCGCCGGCGACGCCCGCCGACACCAGCCCGCGATAGCTGTCGAAACTGCCGACATCACCGCGCAGATAGAAACCCCCGGCCGTCCGCCCGGTCGGCGTCACGCCATTGACCGCACCGCCCAGCGTGCCCGACCCGAAACGCAGTGCATTGGCGCCGCGATAGACCTCGAGATGGTCGAAAAAGATCGGCTCGAGCTCCTGGAAATCGCCATTGTCGTCGGCCAGGTTGATCGGCACCCCGTCCTGGAGCAGCGTCAGTCCGCGCATATGGAAACCGCGCGACAGCCCCGATCCGCGGATCGAAATGCGGACTTCCTGTCCGTAACGCGGCTGGAGGTAGATGCCCGGCGAGAAAGCCAGCGTGTCGCGCAAGCTGACGATCGACTTGTCGGCATAATCCTGATGGCTGACGACATCGGCGCCGCCCGCGGTCTTGGCGACGCGGGCTTCGGCTTCGTTGGTCAGTTCGGGGGCGGTGACGATGATCGTCGGATCGGCTTCGGCCTCGGCGGCGTGCGCCGCGGCAGGGACGAATGAGAGGACGAGCGCCAGCAATGGCGCCGCCCGATAGGCGTGGATTTTCATAAATCGATCTTTCGCGTGAAATCAGCAAAGCGCCGCGCCGCGCATCTGCGCGGACGGCCATTTAATGTGGTTCAGGCGAAAGCAGGGGGTCCGGTACTCGGCGGCAGGGGCGACGCAATGCCGGGTGCAAAGCCCAGTGACCGCACCGCGACCGGGGTCGGCGCCGCAACCATCGGCGCCGCGATCAACAGGGGTTCACCCGGCACGATCGGCGCATTGGCCAGCGCGCCCCATGGGCAATGCTGCTGCGTCTCGCCCGCGTCATGACTGCCTGCTTTTTCCAGCGGGATCGTCACCGTCTTGCCGGGATCGGTCGGATCCGAACAGATACGCACGGTGATCGACCCGCCCGCATCGCTCTCGATCATCCACCCCGGCGCCACCAGCACCCGCGCGCCGAGCGCGAGCAGCAGCGGCAACAGCAGCAAGATACCGGGACGGCGAAAGGCGGCGAGCAGGCTCACGCGGCGGCCTTTATGATCGAAGCTGTTCGCTGGCAAGCCGTGTTCAAGGCTATTGGAGCATCATGAGTTGGGTCCTGACCCTAAATCTGGATCATCACTCAACGCCGTTCGTGCCGAGCTTGTCGAAGCACCGCTCTTGCTTTCAGCGTTGCAAAAAAGAACGGCCCTTCGACAAGCTCAGGGCGAACGGTTCACATATAAAGCTCCCCGCTAAAGGATTCACGCGGAGACGCGGAGCCAAAAGACAGGCGGCTGCACCGCTTTACGATTTCTCCGCGGCTCCGCGTCTCCGCGCGAACAAATCACTCCGCCGGCGTCTCGTCGACCTTTTTCCCCGTCCGCGTCCACGGATAGAGGAACTGCCCCCAATAGTTTTTCGGCACATCTTCGGGGATGCCGTAATTCTGGGGCCAGCGGTCCTTGGGCAGATGAAAGGTCCCGAAAATCTTGTCGAGCCACGGAAAGTGGATCGCAAAATTGACGTCGAACGCCTCGCGTTCCAGCCCATGGTGCCAGTGATGAAAGCGCGGCGTCGCGATCCAGTGGCCGAGCCGGTTGAAATTGCCCCCGACATTGGCGTGCAGCAGCGACGACCAGACATAGATGAAACCGATATACGCCTGCATCACCGACGCGCTGAACCCCAAGGTGAACAAGGGCAGCGAGGTGATCGAACGCAGCAGGATGATCTCGACAAAATGCATCCGCGACCCCGCCAGCCAGTCCATCGATTTGGCGCTGTGATGGATCGCGTGGAAGCCCCACAGGAACGGCACTTTGTGGAACATCCGGTGATACCAATATTGCGCGAGGTCCGAAGCGATCAGGACAATGACGAATTGCACGAGCCACGGCAGCGACGCGACCCCGGCGCGAAACGCCTGCCAGCTCGACGTATTTTCGTTGATGATCGTCGACGGCGCGAGCGCCAGAAAGCCCAGCACCTGCACGAACATCGTGCTGACGAGGTAATAGAACAGATCCTCGCGCCATTCGGTGCGGAACAATCGCTGCGCGCGGCGGTGCGGGAACAGGCGTTCGAGCGGCGCGAACATGAAGCCGGTGATCAGCAGGTTGACGACGAAAAAGTCCAGCCCGAAGAAAACCCCCCAGCTTCGCGTCTCGTCGGGCTGGACATTGGCGCCGCCGATCAGCGTCGCGGCGAGCGCGATCATCAGCGCGGTCGCGCCGAGTACCTTGCGCGGGCGCAGCAGCAGGCTGAGCAGCGCAAGGCCATAGCTCGCCAGCAGCACCAGATGCACCAGCCCGCGAAACCCGCCCCAGTCCTTGATGATCGCCAGTTCCGGCGTCGCGAACCAGTCGGGAAAACGCAGCGCGACGACCATGCCGAACCCGACGATGGCGAACAGCAGCGCGAAAAAGCCCGACAGCCACCCGCTGCCAAAGCGCCGCACCTCGGTATGCGATTCGAGGTCACGCATCAGGTTGGTCAGATAATCGCGTTTGGCCATTTGGTCCCCCAACCCCATTTGCGCGGCCTCGTCTGTGACGGCGCGCACGGCACATAACGTCGCGCCAAACCCAATCCCGCCAAAAACACTCGCTACCCCGCCGCCGCCACGATCGCCGCCCACTCGGCCTCGTCGATCACCCTGATCCCGAGCGCCGCCGCCTGCTTCAGCTTCGACCCCGCGCCCGGCCCCGCCACCACCAGGTCGGTTTTGGCGCTCACCGATCCCGCCGCCTTGGCGCCCAGCGCCTCGGCCTGCGCCTTCGCTTCGTCGCGGCTCATCGTCTCCAGCTTGCCGGTGAACACCACCGTCATCCCCGACACCTCGCTGTCGCGCGTTTCGACCACATAAGGGGGCGGCGAGACCTCGGACAGCAGATCGTCCCACAGCGAACGGTTGTGCGGCTCGTGAAAGAAATCGCCCAGCGCTTCGGCGACCGCGGGTCCGATGCCGTCGGCGCGCACATCGAGGATCGCCTTGATCGCCTCCATCTTGCGCGCCGCATATTTGCCGTCGGATTCGCCCTCGGCGCGCGGGTTTGCCGCGATATAGGCGTTGATCTCGGCCGCCTTGGCGGGGAGCAATGCGATGTCGCCGATGCCCTTCAGCAGATCGCGCGCGGTCACTTGGCCCACATGCCGAATACCAAGCCCGAACAACAGCCGCGCGGCGTCGGGCGCGCGCTTCGCCTCGATCGCGGCGAGCAGATTGTCGACCGACTTTTCCTTCCATCCCCCGCGCGCCAGCAATTCATCGCGGTGCCGGTGCAGCCGGAAAATATCCGCCGGCCCCTTGTCGAGCCAGC
>JAHCKJ010000160.1 GCA_026125835.1 Sphingopyxis sp. | reverse complement strand
CCTGCGCGGGCAAGCGAAAGGAGAATCACCATGTCGATATTTGCTGTTTACAATAAATGTGCGCCGGGCTTGTCCCGCACGGGGCGGGTGTTGGTCGCATGTGCGGCGCTCGCCGCGCTTGGAGCCTGCGCGGGGCCAGGCCAGCGCTATGTCGATGCAGAAACCGGCGAATATCTGCAGTTCATCGACGACAGCCATGTGAAATATGTCGGCCATTTCAACGACCGCGAATGGCTGTATGAAGCCGATCGCAGCTCGAACGGCGACATATTGGCAATGAAGATGCGGCACCCCGACGTCGGAACACTGTCATTCAAACAGAACCGGGAGGGCTGCCTGGCCGGTGCGATGTGGGGCAGCGCCAAAGGGAAATATCGCCGTTTTTGCCCGCAATAGGACCGACGCGAACATATGCGTTGAAGCCAGGGTCCGGACCTAATTGAAATCGCCCGGTTGCGGCTGCGTGCGGTTCGGCGGCGCTTTCACCACCGGCGGCTGGACTTTCGGTTGAGCGCCGCCGCGCGGCGGTGCGCCATTGTCACTGGCGCCGCGCCGCCCGGTCTGTTCCTCGATCCACTGCTGGTCGAGGACCGGGCCCGGGTCGGGCGGCGGCGGTGCTGCCGCGTCGGGGGGGCGCATGTCATAGGGCAGTTCGATCGGCATGCCATTGTCGTCGACCAGCCCGTCCTCGCCCGGCTCGCCCATATAGGCGTCGCCCTCGTCCTCCAGCTGCCATTCGGGCAGCACGACTTCGGTGTCGAATTGCTCGACCGGACGCCGCGCCACCGCCACGCGCATATAATCGGCAAAGGCTTTGGCCGGCGCCCGCCCGCCCTGCAGCCCCCCGACCGGTTTCGCATCGTCGCGGCCCATCCACACGCCGGTGGTCAAGCCGCTGGAAAAGCCCAGAAACCAGCCGTCCTTGTTACTCGACGTCGTGCCGGTCTTGCCCGCCACCGGACGACCGATCTGCGCCGCGCGGCCGGTGCCGGTGTTGACCGCGGTTTGCAGCAGGTCGGTCATCCCGGCTGCGACCCATTTGTCGACCAGCATCTGGCCGTTCGTCGCGGGGCGCTGGTACAGCAGGCGGCCGTCGGCGGTCGTTACTTTGGTGATGCCATAGGGTTCGACCGAAACGCCGCCGCGCGCCACCGCGGCAAAGGCGGCGGCCATGTCGATCACCCGCACCTCGGCGCTGCCCAGCACCATCGACGGGTGGGTGTTGACCGGCGTCGTGATCCCGAAGCGCCGCGCCATGTTGGCGACCGCCGAAAAGCCGATCTCGTCGCCCAGCTTCGCGGCGACCGTGTTGACCGAATAGGCAAAGGCGCTGCGCAGGTCCATCGTCCCGGCAAAGCGCCCCGACGAGTTGCGCGGGCTCCAGCCGTTGATCGTCACCGGCTCGTCGACCACCGGATCGCCGACCTTATACCCCGCCTCGAGCGCCGCCATATAGACGAACAATTTCCACGCCGACCCCGGCTGGCGCAACGCCTGCGTCGCGCGGTTATAGTTCGACGTTACATAGTCGGTGCCGCCAACCATCGCGCGCACCGCGCCGTCGCGGTCGAGCGATACCAGTGCCCCCTGCACTCCGGCGGGCGTGTTGGCCTGGATGGCGGCGGTCGCCGCGCGCTGCATGTTGAGGTCGATCCTCGTTGTATAGACGTCGAGCGCCTCGCGCTGCCCTCGTCGATCAGCATGTCGAGCTGCGGCAGCGCAGTCGGTGAAATAACGCGCGCTTCTGCCGGTTTCCTGCGCCAACTGGACATCCGCCGGCTTGGCGCTGTCGGCCTGCGCCTGCGTGATCACCCCGGCATCGACCATCACGCCGAGCACGACCCCGGCGCGGCCCAGCGCGGCGGAGGCATCGGCGGTCGGCGAATAGCGCGACGGCGCCTTGACCAGCCCCGCGACCACCGCGGCTTCGGACAGCGACATTTCGGTCGCGCTATGGCCGAAAAAGCGGCGCGACGCGGCGTCGATGCCATAGCTGCCGCCGCCGAAATAGACCTTGTTCAGATAGAGTTCGAGGATCTCGTCCTTCGAAAATTTCCATTCGAGCGCGAGCGCGAGGATCATTTCGCGCGTCTTGCGCTTGAAATCATAGCTGTTCGACAGAAAGACGTTGCGCGCCAGCTGCTGGGTGATCGTCGACGCGCCCTGCAATCGCCGCCCGCTGCCGCGGTTCTGGACGGCGACCACTGCGGCGCGCGCCATGCCGACCGGGTCGAGCCCGGGGTGATAGCGAAAGCGCCGGTCCTCGACCGCGACCATCGCGTCCTGCATCACCTGCGGCGTTTCGCGTAAGCTGAGCCAGCGGCCGTAATTGGGGCCGAGCGACAGGAAGACGGTGCCATCGGCGGCGCGGACGCGGATCGTCTGGCCGGCGGGCGATTTCTTGAGTTCCTCGAAGCTTGGCATCCGCTGCACGGCAAGGCCGACCGCGACCGCGACCGCGACGAACGCGACCAGCCCCAGCGCCAGACCCCAGCGGAACAGGCGCCGCGTCCACAGGCGAAAGCGCGACGGTTCGCCACCGCCCGGCGGACGCGCAGATATTCTGGTGGTCGATTTTCCGGGCGAAGCCGACTGTCGTTCGCGACGCAAAGCTGCTTATTCCTTCCCTCGCCACGCCCCTGCCGGCGTCGGCCGTAATCGCCGCCCCCCGGCGCCAACCGTATCAGTCGTTGCCGGAGCCTGCGTCATCCGGCCCGCGCTCGGCGAAGTCAAGCGCCGCGCTGTTGATGCAATAGCGCAACCCCGTCGGTCCGGGTCCATCGGGAAACACATGGCCCAGATGTCCTTCGCACGCGGCGCAGCGCACTTCGGTGCGGATCATGCCGTGGCTGGTGTCGGTCAATTCGGTCACTGCGGCGTCGCCCGCGGGCGCGGTATAGCTCGGCCAGCCCGATCCGCTGTCATATTTGGTCCGGCTGTCGAACAGCGGCGCGCCGCATCCGGCACAGCGATAGACGCCGTCGCCCTTGTGGTCGGTATATTTGCCGGTGAACGCGCGTTCGGTGCCGCCTTCGCGCAGCACATGGTGCGCCATCGGGTCGAGCGGTTTGCCGGGGGTCGGGTTGGTCATGCTGGATATCTCCTGCGCGGCTGCGGGGCATCGCCCGGATCGCCGGTCGCACCCGATATCGGGTCTGCGGTGACAGGCTGCAAGAGGTCGGCGCCCCGCCCCGAATCCTATTTTTACGCGCGTTTAACCATGATCGCCTAAGGCTTTGGGCGTGAAGCTGCGTCTTGCCCTGGGATTGTTGCTGGCGCTCGCCGGCCCGCCGGTCGCGGCGGCGCCGTGCCTGCTTTGCGCTGCGGACACCCCCGGGGCCGCCCGGTCGCGCGACACGGCGGTGCCGCTGCGCGTCGAGGTCGAAACGCGGCTCGACATGGGTCGCATCGCGGTCGGCGCGCGCGGCGGCGAGGTCGAAGTCGATCCGGTGACGGGCGCCCGGCGCCTGCGCGGCGATGTCGTCGATCTTGGCGGCTTTGCGCTTACCGGCACCGTCACCGTTCGCGGCGAACCGGGTGCCGAAGTGCGCGTCATCCTGCCCGCAAGCGTCGATCTGGAGGGCGGTCACGGCCGCACCGCGCGCGTCACCGACCTGATCACCGACCTGTCCGCCGCCCCGCGGCTCGGCCCCGACGGGCGCCTGATATTCCGCTTCGGCGGGCGGTTGCAGATCGCGGGCCTCGACGACGGCGACTATCGCGGGCGGATTCCGGTGACAGTGGAATATCAATAGCCTGTTCAAAGTCGGCTTGGGGTGGGGCTGGCATTCAAATCGGAGAACGCCCTCCCCTTAAGGGGAGGGGCTTTAGTCCCGCTCCCGGTCGTTAGCGGTCGGGTTGCCCCCTTACCCCGAACAGCGCCGTCCCGACGCGGACGTGCGTTGCGCCCAGCATCACCGCGGTCTCATAATCGCCGCTCATCCCCATCGATCGTCCTGGCAGGCCGTGACGTGCGGCCAGTTCGTCGAGCAAGGCAAAGAAGGGGGCGGGTTCGATGTCGGCGGGGGGGATCGCCATCAGGCCGTCGATCCTCAGCCCCGCCGCCCCGGCCTCGGCAAGCAGTGCGGGCAGATCGGCGACCGTGCAGCCGCCCTTTTGCTCCTCGGCACCGATATTGACCTGCACGAACAGCTGCGGCTGCCTGCCCGCTTTCGTGCAAGCCTTGGCCAGCGCCTGCACCAGCGACGAGCGATCGACGGAATGAATCGCATCGAACAGCGCCACCGCTTCGTCGGCCTTGTTCGATTGCAGCTGGCCGATCAGGTGGAGTTTGATGTCGGGGGTTTCGGCGCGCAATTCGGGCCATTTCGCCGCGGCCTCCTGCACCCGGTTCTCGCCGAAATGGCGCTGGCCCGCGGCGATCAGCGGCCGGATCGCGGCGGCGTCGTGCGTTTTCGATACCGCGATCAGGCACATGTCGTCGGCCTTGCGGTGCGCGCGCGTTGCCGCGTCGGCAATCTTTGTCTTTACTTCAGCCAGTCTGCTTGCCGCGTCGCTCATCGATCATCCCGTCCCGGCGCGTTGCGTGCGCCCGCGACGCGCCTATAGAAAGGGCGATGGTCCGACGCCACCCCCGGCCGCCGCAATGGCTGTTCAGTGACGAGCGGCTGGCGGTCGGCGTCGTGCGATTGGCCGCGCTCCTGCCGCCTGGCAGCGGGATCGTGCTGCGCCACGACAGCCTGTCCCGCGGCGCGCGCTGGCGCCTGTTGCGGCGGTTGATGCGAATAGCGCGCGCGCGCGGGCTGACGATATTGCTCGCCGGACCGCCCGATGTGGCGCGGCGGTGGGGCGCCGACGGGGTTCACCTGCGCCAGCATGAGGCCCGTCGCGCGGCGCAGGCACGGCGGCTCGGCTTGCGGCTGATGATGCCGGTGCATGACGCGCGCGAGGCGCGCCGCGCGCGCCGCGCCAGCGCCGACGGTGTTTTCATCTCGCCGCTCCACCCGAGCCGGTCGCATCCCGGGGCAAAGTCGCTGGGGCTGGCCGCGTGGCTGCGGCTGGCGCGCCTCGCGGGCGGCCCGCCGATCGCGCTCGGCGGAATGACACCACGGCGGGCGCAGGCGCTCGCTCGCGCGAGCGGGATCAAACCCGGCTGGGCTGCAATCGATGCGTGGGAGCAGAAGGCCGCGCGGTGCCGGGCAAAGCCTGCGTCGATATTTGGGTCAGAGCGCGTCGAAAATGGCGGCGTTCCGCGGCCCGGAGCGCAGCGCACTTAATGTGCGTGAGCACCGGAAGCGCAGAAGGTCGCCATTTGCAGGCCGCTATGACGCAAATAGCGATGCAGGCTTAGAAGCGGAAGGCGGTTCCGACATAGACCGCCTGGCTGTCGCGCCGGGCATCGGTCA
>JAHCKJ010000016.1 GCA_026125835.1 Sphingopyxis sp. | reverse complement strand
TCTGAACCTCATTCGCTATCTGAGCTTCCGCTCGGGCGCGGCGGTCGCGACCGCATTGATCATCGGCCTGTGGATTGGCCCGCGCTTCATCCTGATGCTGCGGATGCGGCAGGGGAAGGGACAGCCGATCCGCGACGACGGGCCGCAAAGCCACCTCGCCAAAAAGGGCACGCCGACGATGGGCGGGCTGATGATCCTCATCTCGCTGATGATCTCGGCGCTGCTGTGGATGGACCTGTCGAACCGTTTCGTGTGGGCGTGCATCTTCGTTACCGGCGGGTTCGCGGCGGTCGGATTCCTCGACGATCTCGACAAGGTGACCAAGGCGAGCCACCGCGGCATTCCGGGGCGGGTGCGGTTGCTGATCGAGTTTCTGATCGCCGGGGTAGCAGTGTTCCTGATCGTGTCGCGCACCGGTACCGACCTGTACCTGCCCTTTTTCAACGATGTCGTGATCGAGCTCGGGCCGCTTTATTATATCTTTGCGATGGTGCTGATCGTGGGCTTTGGCAATGCGGTGAACCTGACCGACGGGCTTGACGGGCTCGCGACCTTTCCGGTCATCATCGCCAGCCTGACCTTCCTCGTCATCGTCTATCTGTCGGGCAATGTGAAATTCGCCGGCTATCTGGGCATACCGCATGTTTCGGGGGCGGGCGAGCTGGCGGTGTTCGCCGCGGCGATCATCGGCGCCTGTCTGGCGTTCCTGTGGTTCAACGCGCCGCCCGCGGCGGTGTTCATGGGCGATACCGGCAGCCTTGCGCTGGGCGGTGCGCTGGCGACGATCGCGGTGACGGCGCAGCACGAGCTGGTGCTGGTGCTCGTCGGCGGGTTGTTCGTGGTCGAGGCGCTGTCGGTGATCATCCAGGTGTTCTGGTACAAGCGCACCGGCAAGCGGGTGTTCCGCATGGCACCGATCCACCATCATTTCGAGCAGATGGGCTGGCCCGAATCGACCGTGGTCATCCGGTTCTGGATCGTCTCGATCGTTCTGGCGCTCGCGGGGCTCGCGACCTTGAAACTGCGGTGATTACCTCGCGCGCCTTTGCCGGTCGCCGCTATGCGGTGCTGGGGCTGGCGCGCTCGGGGCTCGCGACGGTCGAGGCGCTCGTCGCCAGCGGCGCCGGGGTCACCGCCTGGGATGATCGCGAGGAAGCGCGCGACGATGCGATGGCGCTGGGCGCCGACATCGGCAATCCGCTCGACATCGACCTGATCGGCTTTGCGGGCGTCGTCGTGTCGCCCGGTGTCCCGCTCAACCGCCACCCCATCGCCGCCCATGCGCGCGAGGCGCATGTGCCGGTGATCGGCGACGTCGAGCTGTTTGCCGAGGCGCGCGGCGAATTGCCGCTGCACAAGGTGGTTGGCATTACCGGCACCAACGGCAAATCGACCGTCACCGCGCTGATCCACCATATGTTGGAAAGCACCGGGGTGCCGTCGTTGATGGGGGGCAATATCGGGCTGCCGATCCTGTCGCGCGACCCGCTTCCGGAAGGCGGCGTCTATGTGCTCGAGCTGTCGAGCTACCAGATCGACCTGTCGCACAGCCTGGCGTGCGACGTGGCAGTGCTGACCAATCTCAGCCCCGACCATCTCGACCGTTATGACGGCTTCACCGGCTATGCCGCTTCCAAGGCGCGGCTGTTTTCGCTCCAGCATCAGGATCAGGTCGCGATCGTCGCGGTCGACGACGACCCGTCAAAGATGATCGCGGGGCGGATCAACCACCGGCTTTACCGCGTGTCGGGCAAGGACATCGACCCGGTCGATCAGGCGCGCTGGCCCGCGCTGCAAGGCCCGCACAATGCGCAGAACGCCGTCTGCGCGATCGCGGTGTGCCGGGTGCTGGGATTGAACGACGAAGCGATCGAACGCGGCCTTGCAACCTTCCGGTCGCTGCCGCACCGCATGGAACTGGTCGGCGAAGCCCGTGGCGCCCGCTGGTATAACGACAGCAAGGCGACCAACGCGGCTTCCGCTGCACCGGCGCTGGCGGCGTTTCCGCCGGCGCCGGACCAGCGTTTGCACTGGATTGCCGGAGGACAGGCGAAGGGCGACGGGCTGGCGGCGTGCCGCCCTTGGTTCGGCCATGTGAAACAGGCCTATCTGATCGGCGACGCGATAGAGGGTTTTGCGGCCGAAATCGGCGATGCCATTCCGGTGCAACGGTCGGGCGATATGGCAACCGCGGTCGCGCATGCGGCGGCGGCGGTGCGGCCCGGCGACATCGTGCTGTTGTCGCCGGCCTGCGCGTCGTTCGACCAGTTCAAGGATTATGAGCAGCGCGGCGATACATTCCGGACGCTGGTCGAAGCGCTGGGGGCATGAGCGGGGAATGGACCAGATGGACAGTGTGACCGAACGGCCGGTGATCGCCGCCACGCGCACCGTCAAGCGCCGCGGTCCGCGGCTGAGCCGCGCCGACCGCACCCCGCTGGGCCTGTGGTTCTGGGAAATCGACCGGGTGCTGTTACTGCTGGTGTCGATGCTCGTCGCGATCGGTCTGGTCGCAGTCGCCGCGGCTTCGCCGGTGGCGGCGCAGAAACTGTCGACCAGCACCGCGTCGCTCGACCCGCTCTATTATTTCTATCGCCAGCTGATGTGGGTGATCGTCGGGGTGCCGGTGATGCTCGCCGTGTCGATGCTGCCCAAGGCACAGGCGCGGCGCTTTGCGATCTATGGCACGATTACGTTCCTGATTCTGCTGTTCCTGGTTCCGCTGTTCGGGGCGACGGTCAACGGCGCCCAGCGGTGGATCGGCAGCGGGGTGTTCCGGTTACAGCCTTCGGAGTTTCTGAAGCCTTTTTTTGCGGTGACGCTGGCGTGGGTGCTGTCGCTGCGCCTGCACGACCAGAGCCTGCCCGTGGTGCCGCTCAGCTTTGTGCTGACCGGCATTATCGCGGTTCTGTTGATGGGCCAGCCCGATCTGGGGCAGACCGTGATCTTTGCGGCAACCTGGCTGGTGCTGGTGCTCGTCGCCGGCCTGTCGATGCGGATCATGGGGATGCTCGCGGCGACAGGTGTCGTCGGGATCGTCCTCGCCTATTTCTTTTATCCGGTCGCGCAGCAGCGCATCAATATCTGGCTGTTCGCCGAGGGCGACAGTTTCCAGGTCGACCGCGCCCATGCGACGCTGACCGCGGGCGGGCTGATCGGCACGGGGCCGGGGGCGGGCCTCGCCAAATTCCAGCTGCCCGAAGCGCACACCGACTATATTTTCTCGGTCATCGGCGAGGAATTCGGGATGATCGCCTGCATCGCGATCGCGGTCCTGTATCTGGCGATCATCGTGCGCGTGCTCGTGCGCCTGCTCGATGAAGAGGACAGCTTCCTGATCCTCGCCGTCGCGGGCCTGATCGCGCAGTTCGGCGGGCAGGCGACGATCAACATGGCGGTGAACACCCAGTTGTTCCCGTCGAAGGGGATGACGTTGCCGTTCATCAGCTATGGCGGGTCTTCCTTCATCGCTTTGTCGATCGGCATGGGTTTTCTCTTGTCGCTGACCCGGCGAAACCCCTACTCGGCTCGGGTGTCGATGACCCGCAACTGGAACAAGAAATGAGCGCAACCCGCCACTATCTGCTCGCTGCCGGAGGGACGGGGGGACATATGCTGCCCGCTTATGCGCTGGCGGGCGAGCTGATCGCGCGCGGGCATCGCGTCGCGCTGGTCAGCGACGACCGCGGCCTGCGTATTCCGGGCGCGCCCTCCGAACTGGAAACGCATGTGCTGCCCGCCGGGCGCGTGGCGGGCGGACCGCTCGGGTGGGTCAAGGCGGGGCTGGCGATCCGCAAGGGACGCCGCATGGCGATCGACCTGATCCACGATTTCGATCCCGCCGTCGTCGTCGGTTTCGGCGGCTATCCGTCGCTGCCCAGCCTGCTCGCCGCGGGCGCGACGAAGCGGCCGCGGGTGTTGCACGAACAAAATGCCGTATTGGGCCGGGTCAACCGGATGATGGCGCCGCGCGTCGATGCCGTTGCGGTCGCTTATCACAATATCCAGCGCTACCCGGCGGGGCATGAACTGAAAAAGCACATCACCGGCAATCCGGTGCGCGACGAGATTGTCGCGATCCGCGGGGAAGGCTTCCCGCCGCTGAGCGAGGACGGCATTTTCCGCCTGCTCGTGGTCGGCGGCAGCCTGGGCGCGACGGTGCTCAGCGATGTCGTGCCCGCCGCGATTGCGATGCTGCCGCGTGCGCTGCTCGACCGGTTGCAGGTCGTCCAGCAGTGCCGCGAGGCCGATCTGGAGGACGTGCGCGGCAAATATGCGGCGCTGGGCGTCGCCGCCGAATGCGCGCCTTATATCACCGATTTTCCCGACCGGTTGCGCTGGGCGCATCTGGTGATCGCGCGCGCCGGGGCATCGACGGTGGCCGAACTGGCCTGCGCCGGGCGGCCCGCGATCTTCGTTCCCTATCCGCACGCAATGGACAATCACCAGACCTATAACGTCGTCGATATGGTGCAGGCGGGCGGGGCGCGGTCGATCGCGCAACCGCAATTCACCGCTGGCGAACTCGCGAAGCAGATCCAGCGCATGGCGCTCGAACCCGGCGCGCTGGAAAATGCCGCCGCGCGCGCCGCGAGCTGCGGACTGCCCGACGCGACGCGCGACCTTGCCGACCTCGTCGAATCGCTTGCTGCGCCACCGATGATGGACGTTATCCGCGTCGGCGCGCCGTCGGGCCAGCGCGCCGCGGCGAGTGGCATGGCGTCGGCCCGCATGGGAGGCGAATGATGCGCGGCGTTGCGACCGACATCGGCACGATCCACTTCATCGGCATCGGCGGCATCGGCATGTCGGGCATCGCCGAGGTGATGCACAACCTCGGCTATCAGGTGCAGGGCAGCGACATTGCCGACGGCTATGTGATCGAAGGCCTGCGCAAACGCGGGATCAAGGTTGCGATCGGGCATGATGCCGCGAACGTCGATGGCGTTTCGGTCGTTGTCACTTCGACCGCGGTGAAGCGCGGCAATCCCGAGGTCGAGGCCGCGCTCGCGCACCGCATCCCGCTCGTCCGCCGCGCCGAAATGCTCGCCGAACTGATGCGGCTGAAATCGACCGTCGCGATCGCCGGGACGCATGGCAAGACGACGACGACCAGCCTGGTCGCGGCGCTGCTCGACGCGGGCGGGATCGACCCGACCGTCATCAACGGCGGCATCATCAACAATTACGGCTCGAACGCGCGGCTCGGCGCGAGCGACTGGATGGTGGTCGAGGCCGACGAGAGCGACGGCAGCTTCCTGCGCCTTGACGGGACGATTGCGGTCGTCACCAACATCGACCCCGAACATCTCGATCATTATGGCAGCTTCGACGCGATCAAGGATGCGTTTGTCGAGTTTATCGAGAATGTGCCTTTTTATGGCGCCGCGATGCTGTGCCTCGACCATCCCGAAGTGCAGGCGATCATCCCGCGCATCCGCGACCGGCGGATCGTGACCTATGGTTTCTCCGCGCAGGCCGATGTGCGCGGCACCAATGTCGTGCCTGGTTCCGACGGCAATCGCTTCGACGTCGTCGTGCGCGACCGCGACGGCAACAGCCGGACGATCGAGGGCATCCACCTGCCGATGTCGGGGCGCCACAATGTCCAGAACTCGCTCGCCGCGATTGCGGTGGCGCTGCACATGGGCGTGCCGGACGACAAGATCGTGTCGGGCTTCAACGGCTTCGCCGGGGTCAAGCGCCGCTTCACCAAGGTCGGCGAGATCGCGGTCGAGGGCGGTATCGTCACCGTGATCGACGATTACGCCCACCACCCGGTCGAAATCCGCGCGGTGCTGTCGGCGGCGCGCGAGGGCGTCGGCGCGGGCCGCGTCGTCGGGGTGGTCCAGCCGCACCGCTTCACGCGCCTGCGCGATCATATGGACGATTTCCAGCAGGCGTTTAACGACGCCGACATCGTGCTCGCGCTGCCCGTCTATGCGGCGGGCGAGGCGCCGATTGAGGGTGTGTCGTCGGACGCGCTAGTTGCTGGCTTGCGCGACCGCGGGCATCGGCAGGCGAGCGTCGTTGCGGATGCCGGGGCGCTGGCGGCGAGTATCGCGGACAGTATCAAGGCGGGCGATCTTGGTGCGGGCGATATGATCATCTGCCTTGGCGCGGGTGATATTACCAAGATGGCGGCGGGTCTGGCGAGCGCAGTTGAGGGGGCGGGGTGACAAACTTCTCCGTTCCCATCCCATCTCCGTTTGTGTCGAGCGAAGTCGAGACACGCCAGCGCAGCGCCAGGCGTCCCTCGACTTCGCTCGGGACGAACGGGGAAGGGGTGCGGTTGTGAGCGACCTTGCCACCCTCCCCGCCGTGCGCGGCAAACTCACCCCGCAAGCACCCCTCGCACCGCTCGTCTGGTTCAAGTCGGGCGGCCCCGCCGACTGGTTGTTCGAGCCGAAAGACGCCGACGATCTCGCCGATTTCCTGCGCGATCTCGACCCCGCGATCCCCGTAATGGCGCTCGGCCTCGGCTCGAACCTGATCGTCCGCGACGGCGGCTTTCCGGGCGTTGTCGTCCGGCTCGGCAAGGCGTTCGCCAAGGTCGAGGCGGTCGATCCGACGACGCTGCGCTGCGGCGGCGGCGCGTCGGGCATCCTCGTTTCCTCGACCGCGCGCGACGCCGGGATCGCGGGCCTGGAATTCCTGCGCTCGATTCCCGGCACCGTCGGCGGTTTCGTCCGTATGAACGGCGGCGCCTATGGCGGCGAGGTGAAGGATATTTTGATCGACGCCGACGTCGTGCTGCGCTCGGGCGAACGCAAGACGCTGCCACTCGCCGACCTCGGTTACACCTATCGCCACAGCGACCTGCCCGAGGGCGCGGTCGTGATCGGCGCGACCTTTCGCGGTCGACCCGGCGAACCCGCGGCGATCCAGGCCGAGATGGACCGCATCTCCGCAAGCCGCGAAGCCTCGCAGCCTTTGCGGTCGAAAACCGGCGGGTCGACCTTCAAGAACCCCGACGGGCACAAGGCCTGGCAGCTCGTCGACGCGGCCGGGTGCCGCGGCCTCGCGGTCGGCGGCGCGCAGGTCAGCGAAAAGCACACCAATTTCCTGATCAACACGGGTGAGGCGACCAGCGCCGATATCGAGGCACTGGGCGAGGAAGTCCGCCGCCGGGTGAAGGCGAAGAGCGGCATTGATTTGCAATGGGAGATTCAACGGGTGGGGGTGAAGAAATAATGTCGCCTTCCTCCACTCCGTTTGCCCTGAGCTTGTCGAAGGGCCGTCCTTTTTCTTTAGTGTCGTCAAGGATGAACGGTCCTTCGACAAGCTCAGGACAAACGGTTGTGAAGATCGGAGTTAATTTATGACCCGCGGTCCGTGGCATGTCGCCGTCCTGATGGGCGGCTGGTCCGCCGAACGCGAAGTGTCGCTGATGAGCGGCAACGGCGTTGCCGATGCGCTCGAAAGCCGCGGCCACAGGGTTACGCGGATCGACATGGACCGCGATGTCGCGCTGCGGCTGGCGGAAGCGAAACCCGATGTTGTGTTCAACGCGCTGCACGGTGTTCCCGGCGAGGACGGGACGGTGCAGGGAATGCTCGACCTGATGGGGCTGAAATACACCCACAGCGGCCTCGTCACCTCGGTGATCGCGATCGACAAGGAATTGACGAAACAGGCGCTGGTGCCGCATGGCATCCCGATGCCGACCGGGGTGATGGTCGACAGCGAAAGCCTGTTTACAGTCGACCCTTTGCCGCGTCCCTATGTGCTGAAACCCGTCAACGAAGGATCGTCGGTCGGGGTCGCTATCGTCAAGGACGACAGCAATTACGGCAACCCGATCGCGCGCGAGGCCGTCGGTCCGTGGCAGGAATTCGACCGTCTGCTCGCCGAACCCTTTATCAAGGGGCGCGAGCTGACGGTTGCGGTGCTGGGCGACACGGCGTTGGCGGTGACCGAATTGCGGGTGAAGTCCGGCTTTTACGATTATGACGCCAAATATACCGCGGGGTTGACCGAACATGTGTGCCCCGCCGACGTCCCTCGCCGAGTGTCGCGCAGCGGATGGATCTGCGGCAGGCGCACCGTCTGCCCGGTTGCAAGGGCGCGTCGCGGTCGGATTTCCGCTGGGACGACGAACATGGGCTGGCGGGCATTTTCCTGCTCGAGGTCAATACCCAGCCCGGCATGACCCCGCTCAGCCTGGTGCCCGAACAGGCGCGCGCGGTGGGTATGGATTATGCCGAACTTGTCGAACGCATCGTGGGGGAAGCCCTGTCATGAGAATAGCGCCATGAGCAAGACGCAGATCAAGCGCGGGAAGGCGCCGCCACGGCGGCCCGCGCGCGCGCCGAAGAAACGGCGCAAGGTCCAGCAGTCGCGGCTGAACGCGATCATCAACGCGCTGCCGGTCAGCCCGCAGCGGTTGCAGAGGATCGCCAACTGGACCGTCGGGATCAGCCTGTTTGCAGTCGCCGGGCTGGCGGCGCATGCGACGGGGGTGACCGCCAAGGTGCATGAGGAATGGGCGCAGGCCGTCGGCCGCGCCGGTTTCCAGGTCAAGAAGGTCGAGGTCGTCGGCGCCGACCGGATCGACCGGTTGAAAGTATATGACATCGCGCTGGCGCAGAAGGACCGGTCGATGGCGGCGGTCGATCTGGCCGACGTGCGCCGCGACCTGATGCGCTATGGCTGGATCAAGGACGCGCGCGTGTCGCGGCGGCTGCCCGACACGCTGGTCGTCGACATTGTCGAGCGCACCCCGGCGGCGATCTGGCAGCATGGCGGGCGATTGTCGCTGATCGACGAAAAGGGCGTGGTGCTGGAACCGGTGACGGTGGCGACGATGCCCGACCTGCCGCTGGTCATTGGTCCGAAAGCGAACCAGCGTTCGCAGGATCTGGACCGCTTGCTCGCCGAGGCCAGCAGCCTCAAGGAATTGCTTGCCGGCGCGACATGGGTCGGCAACCGCCGCTGGGATCTGCGCTTTCGCAGCGGCGAGACGCTGTCGCTGCCCGAAGGCGAGGCGGAAGCGAAGGCGGCGCTGGCGAAGTTCGCGCATCTCGACGGCGCCAACCGACTGCTCGGGCGCGGCATCCTGCGTTTCGACATGCGCGATCCGAAGCGCTTTGTCCTGCGGCTGCCGCACGAGGGACAGGTGGCACCCGCGCGGCTCGACGAGGCGCGCGAAGCGGTTGACGCGGTGGCTGCGGCCAGTGCGACGGAGAAGGGCTGAGCCATGCCGCCGCCGCGCATCGAAAAGATCATCACCGCGCTCGATGTCGGGTCGTGGAAGGTCTGCGCGCTGATCGCGGGACAGACCGCCGACGGCCAGCTCCACGTGCTCGGCACCGGCCAGCGCGAGAGCCGCGGGGTGCAGCGCGGCTATGTCGCCGACATGGAACAGACCGAGCATGTCGTGCGCGAGGCGATCGAGCAGGCCGAGCGTATCGCGGGGCTCAACATCGACGACGTCTGGGTCAGTTTTTCGGCGGGCGGCCTGCTCAGCGATGTTGCGCCGATCGAAAGCGAGCTCGGCGGCCACCGGATCGAACAGGAGGATATCGACGACCTGCTGGCGGCGGGTCGTGCCGGGATCGATCCCGAAGGGCGGATGATTCTGCACGCGCAGCCGGCGCTGTACACGCTCGACGGGCTGACCGGGGTCAAGAACCCCATCGGCCTCCACGCCGACCGGCTGGGCGTCGACATCCATATCATCATGGCCGACGGGGCGCCGGTGCGGAATCTGGAATCGGCGGTGCGGCAGGCGCATCTGGACGTCAACGCCGTGGTCGCCTCGCCGATCGCGGCGGGGCTGGCCTGTCTGTCGGACGAGGAACGCGACCTGGGCGTGGCGCTCGTCGAACTCGGCGCTGCGGTGACCACCGTTTCGCTCTACGCGGGCGGAATGCTCGTCGAAATGGCGTCGCTGCCGTTCGGCGCGAGCGACATCACCGACGACATTGCATCGGCTTTCGGCATAAGGCGCAGCCAGGCGCAGCGGCTGCAAAGCTTTTACGGTTCGGCGTCGGCCAGCCCGCGCGACAACAACGAGGTTATCGAGCTCGAACCCGGCGCGCCGGCGGGCGGCGATTCGCCGCGCATCACGCGCGCGCAGCTGGTGTCGGTGATCCGCCAGCGGCTCGACGCGATGATGGGGGAGATCGGCAGGACCCTGAAAGACCTGCATTTCGTCGGCCCGATCGGGCGCCAGGTGGTGCTTGTCGGCGGCGGTGCCGACCTCAAAGGGATCGCCGATTACACGCAGGCGGCACTGGGTCGCGCGGCGCGCGTCGGCAGGCCGCGCGGGCTGCACGGCTTGCCCGATGCGCACAGCGGGCCGGCTTTCGCGACGCTCGCGGGTCTGGTTCTCTATGCCGCGTCGGACCCGGTCGATCTGCGCGATCTGCCGATGATGGCGCAGGATGTGTACAAGCCGGCGGGCACGTCGATCCTGCATCGATTGATGGCGGCGCTGAAAAGCAGTTTTTAGTAGCGGCAAGGCGAAAAGGTTAATTTTTTGGGTGATTCCCACGTCACAATAGTGCAATGCGGGTGCAGAAAACCGGGCGACGGGACACCCGTCCGGCTGGGTCGCAAGGTTGGGGAAGCGGCACCTGTCCGCCGCTGCAGGGAGACTTTTTGATGAGCATCAACATTGGCCCGCCGCAGGTCGACGAGTTGAAGCCGCGGATCGCGGTGATCGGCGTCGGTGGCGCGGGCGGCAATGCCATCGCCAATATGATCGCAGCGCGGGTCGAGGGGGTCGATTTCATCGTCGCCAACACCGACGCGCAGGCGCTGAACGCCTCGCCCGCCGAACGGCGCATCCAGCTGGGGACGCAGATCACCCAGGGGCTGGGCGCTGGTTCGCGGCCCGAAGTCGGGCGCGCGGCTGCCGAGGAAAGCATCGCGCAGGTCGAGGAAGCGCTGAACGGGGCGCATATGTGCTTCGTTGCCGCGGGCATGGGCGGCGGCACCGGCACCGGGGCGGCGCCGGTCATCGCCAAGGCGGCGCGCGACCGCGGCATCCTGACCGTCGGCGTCGTGACCAAGCCCTTTACCTTCGAAGGCGCGCGGCGGATGCGCTCGGCCGATGCGGGGATTGCCGAGCTGCAGGACCATGTCGACACGCTGATCGTCATTCCGAACCAGAATCTGTTCCTGGTCGCCAACCCGAACACGACCTTCAAAGAAGCCTTCACCATGGCGGATGAAGTGCTGCAGCAGGGCGTGCGCGGCATCACCGACCTGATGGTCATGCCCGGCCTGATCAACCTCGACTTTGCCGACGTGCGCAGCGTGATGCGCGAAATGGGCAAAGCGATGATGGGGACCGGCGAAGCCGAGGGCGACGGCCGCGCGCTGGAAGCTGCCCAGAAAGCAATCGCCAACCCGCTGCTCGACGGTGTGTCGATGGCGGGCGCCAAGGGCGTCATCATCTCGATCACCGGCGGCGAGGACATGCGCCTGATGGAGGTCGACGAGGCCGCGAACCATATTCGCGAACTGGTCGATCCCGATGCCAACATCATCTGGGGCAGCGCGTTCAACGATAGTCTGGACGGCAAGATCCGCGTTTCGGTCGTCGCGACCGGTATCGACGGATCGGGCGACAATGCGGCGCAGGCGGCACCCGCGACACGCAGTTTCTCGTTCGCGCCCGCGCGGACGGTCGTGCCGGCGCCGGTCGCCGAAGAGGTGATCGAACCGGTTGCCGAGGAACAAGCGGTCGTCGAAGCCGCGAGCGAACCCGCAAGCGATCCGGCACCGGGCTTTTCGCTGGGCGATGCTCCCGAGGCCCAAGCGCCGGTAGGCGACGAGGAGCCGATGGAATTGTCGCAGGTTGCGGCAACCTATGACGACACGGCGGGCGAACTGGTGCTCGACGCACCCGAAGCCCCCGCCGCCGGGTATCGCGCCGCTCCGGCAGCTGCCGGAAATGGCGAGGACTCCGACGCGAGCGCCGGGCGCGGCGTCGGCGGGGGCACGCTGTTCGAGCGCATGTCGCGCTTGTCGCGGGGTGCTCCCGCTCCCGAAAGCGACGGGGCCGACAAACCCGACGGCGTCGATATTCCACGGTTCCTGGGGCGGCAGAACAACCAGTAACGGGGTTTGAACGGCCACCGCACGGGCACGGTGCGCCGTGAGACGGGATGAGTTGCCCATGCGGCAAGCAATGAGGACGGCAGGGTCGATGCGCGCGCGGCTTCGGATCGGTGCGATCGGCGCGCTATTGTTGTCGGTGGCGCCAGCCCAGGCACAGCCGACACCGCCCGATGCCGCGACCAAGGCGGCGATGGACAAGCGCACCGCGGCGCGCAACCTGTTGTCGTCGGCGCTGGCGCGCATCGGATCGAACGGCAGCGACGCGACCGCCTTGCTCGATGCCGGCCGCACGTCGATCGATCTTGATGATTATCGCGCGGCGGTGGGGTTTCTGGTGCGCGCCGAGCAGGCCCGCCCGCGCGACGGCGCGATCAAGGCGGCGCTGGGGTCGGCGATGGTCCATATGGAAAACCCGACCCGCGCGCTCGATTATTTCGGCGAGGCGCAGCTGCTGGGCGCGCCCGAACGCTTGTTTCTGGCCGATCGCGGGCTGGCGCGCGATCTGTTGGGGCAGCAGGATGCCGCGCAGCGCGATTACCAGCTTGCGCTGTCGATGACCCCCGGCGACGAACTGACCCGGCGATATGCACTGTCGCTCGGGATCAGCGGCGAGGCCGATCGCGCGATCCAGTTGTTGACCCCGCAGCTGCGCGCGCAGGATCGCGGCGCCTGGCGGTTGCGCGCGATGATCCTGGCGATGAACGGCCGCGATGCCGAAGCGAGCGAGATCGTCAATGCGACGATGCCGCCCGCAATGGCCCAGAATATCCTGCCCTATCTGACCCAAATGGATCGATTGAACCCCGCCCAGCAGGCGGCGGCGGCGCATTTCGGGCGTTTTCCGACCGGGCGGCTGGGGCCGAAGCGCCAGCCGGTCCAGGTCGCGGCGGCAACCCCTCCGGCCGCACCGGCTGCTGCGGGCAAACGAACTGCCGCGAGCGCCAAACGCCCGGGCACGGCGACCACCGTCGCGGCCGCTACACCGAAACCGGCGCTGCGACCGGTCGGACCGGCCTTTGCCCGGCCGCGCGAGCCGGTCGCGCGCGACGGACAGGCTGTCGCGGCGGCGGCTGCTCCGCCGCAAAGCACCCGGGTCGCGGCGACGCCCGCTCCCGCCGCGGCGAACCCGGCGGCTACCGCCGCGCCGACGCTGCAAGCGCCGGTCCGCGACACGATCCGCCCGGCAACCGTCGCCGCTGCGGGCGGTGAACGACCGGTCGCCGGTACGGAGGCAGCCGCCGCCACGCCGCCCGTTACGTCGCGGCCGGTTGCCGCCGCTTTGCCCGCCCCGCCGCCTTCGGTCGGGCCGGGCTTTACCATTGCGGACATCGGTCGCCGCGCCGATACCCCGCCAGCGGCGACAGCGGTCGCAACGCCACCCGCAACACCGGTTCCGGCGGCTCCATCGGCATCGCTCGCGACGATTCCGTCGCCGGGGCCGAACGCGCCGGATGCGGGGCGACCGCTCGCCGCGCTGGCTTCGCTGGCCGATATTGTCGGGTCGATCGAAATACCGCCCGAGGAATTGAACGCGTCCGCCAACGCGATCGACGCCGGAACGCTGGCAAAGCTGGTCGAGGACAAACGCCGCGCCGACGCCGCCGAGGCGGCCAGGCGCGAAAAGGAAGCTGCTGCGGCCAAAGCCAAGGCCGAGGCGGACGCGAAGGCAACGGCCGAGGCCGCCGAGAAAAAGGCCCATCCGGCGCGTATCTGGGTGCAGGTGGCCACCGGCGCCAATGTCCGCGCGCTGGCGCTCGATTATGCCAAATTTGCGAAGAAGAGCCCGGAATTGTTCAAGGGACAGTCGGGCGCGACCGCCGAATGGGGGCGGACGCGGAGGTTGCTGGTGGGACCGTTCAAGGACCGCAAGGCGGCGCAGGACTGGCTGGGCGACTATAAAAAGGCGGGCGGCGACGGCTTCCTGTTCAACAGCGAGGCGGGCGAAACCGTCGATCCCGTCAAGTGAACGTCGCCGCCTGCGCCAGTCGTCCCGACGACAGCCGCGGGCGGCGCTTTGCCGAGGTGGGCCGCGTCGTCCGCGGGCCGCGCGACGATTTCCAGCGCGACCGCGACCGCATCATCCATTCGATCGCCTTTCGCCGCCTGCGCCACAAGACGCAGGTGTTCGTCGCGCCGGACGGCGATCATTACCGCGTCCGCCTGACCCACAGCATCGAGGTCGCGCAGATCGGCCGCGGCATCGCGCGCGCGCTCGGGCTGAACGAGGATCTGACCGAGGCCTTGTGCCTGGCGCACGACATCGGACACCCGCCGTTCGGCCATGCGGGCGAGGACGCATTGAAGGTGGCGATGGCGGAGCACGGCGGTTTCGACCATAATGGCCATACGCTGCGCACCCTGGCCGAACTTGAATGCCCGTATCCGCAGTTCGACGGGCTGAACCTGACGTGGGAGACGCTGGAAGGGCTGGCCAAACATAACGGGCCGATCGCGCGCCCGGGCTGGGCGCTGGCCGAGATCGACCGTGACTTTCCGCTCGACCTCGCCAGTCATGCGAGCCTCGAGGCGCAGATTGCGGCGGTTGCCGACGACATCGCCTATGACAATCACGATATCGACGACGGGTTGCGCGCGGGCTTGCTCGACCTGGACCAGTTGATGGAACAGCCGTTCGTCGCGGCGAATTTCCGCGCCGTCGAGCAGCGCTTTCCCGGCGCACCGCGCGAACGCCTGCTGCGCGAACTGGTGCGCGACCAGATCGGGGTGATGGTCAATGATGTCATCGCCGCCACCAAAGCCAATGTCGCGGCGGCGGGCGTTGCCAGCGTCGCCGATGTCCGCGCCGCCGGGCGGACGCTCGGCGGATTTTCAGCCGCGCTGGCGACCGACGAGCGCGAGCTCAAACGCTTCATGTACGCAAACCTTTACCATCACCCCGAACAGCTCGCCGCCGCCGAAGCCGCGCAGAAGGTGGTTGGCGACCTGTTTGCGGCCTATGGCCGCGACCCGCGGCTGATGGGGGCCGACTGGTCGGCGCGCCTGCCCGGCGAAGAATGCGCTACAATCCGCCACATCGGCGACTATATTGCCGGGATGACCGATCGCTTTGCCATCGACCGCTATGCCGAGATTTTCGGGCGACAGGCCGTGCCGGACGCGCTGGCGCATGTCTGACGCGCTAATCGTCGGCGCCACCGGCATGGTCGGGCGCGCGGTGATCGAGCATCTGGGGTCGGCGTCCGCGACACTGGTGACGCGCCGACCGGTGGCGGGTCTTGCCGCGCACCACCGCGAGATCGTCGCGCCACCCGAAGACTGGGCGGACATCATTGGCGCGGAAAAGCCTCCGGTGCTTATCTGCTGCCTGGGCACGACGATCCGCCAGGCGGGGTCGCAGGCGGCATTTCGCGCCGTCGACCATGACTTGATCCTCGCCGCCGCGCGCGGCGCTAGGTCGGGCGGGACGCCGCATATGATTGCCGTCAGCTCGGTCGGCGCGTCGGCGAAAGCCGGCAATTTCTATTTGCGGACGAAGGGCGAGACCGAGGACGGGCTGCGCGCGCTGGGTTTCGCGCGGCTCGACCTGATGCGTCCCGGCTTGCTGACCGGCGACCGGCCGGGGCCGCCGCGGCTGGGCGAGGGGCTGGCGACGATCGCGGCGCCATTGACCAACGTATTGCTCCACGGTTCCTTTCGCCGTTACCGCTCGATTCCGGGCGACATCGTTGCCGCCGCGATCGTCCGGCTGGCGCGTCAGGGCGGTTCGGGTGTTCATATCCACGAAAACGACGCCATCCGCGCGCTCGCCGATTGACTCGCTGCAAGGGCAGCGCCAAGGCTCGGGCGTCTGTCGGGTTCTGCCAAGGGATTCGACCGGCCGCGCGGGAGAGCGTGGGGGCAGGGCAACCGGCACCCCACCACCGAAGGAGCAACCGCCCCGGAAACTCTCAGGTCAGCAGGACCGCGTCGGCTGGAACG
>JAHCKJ010000159.1 GCA_026125835.1 Sphingopyxis sp. | reverse complement strand
CCGGTGCCCAGATTCCACGTTGAAAGCGCAGGCGCCATCGCATCAATTGCGTCGAGCGCCGCGGCGTGCCCCTCGGCCAGATCGACGACATGGATGTAGTCGCGGACCCCGGTGCCGTCGGGCGTGTCATAATCGTCCCCGAATACCGACAATTGCTCCAGCCGGCCGGCCGCGACGCGCGTGATGAAGGGCATCAGATTGTTCGGAATGCCGTTCGGATTCTCGCCGATCAGCCCGCTGTCGTGCGCCCCGACCGGGTTGAAATAGCGCAGGATCGCGATCCGCCACGCCGGATCGGCGGCGACGATGTCCGCCAGCATTTCCTCGATCATCAGCTTTGTGCGGCCATAGGGATTGGTCGCCGATGTCGGATGATCTTCGTCCAAAGGGAGATATCGAGGCTCGCCGTAGACCGTGGCGCTCGACGAAAAGACGAGCGTCTTGGCGCCGCAATCGGTCATCGCCTCGACCAGCGACAGCGTACCGCGGACGTTGTTGTCGTAATATTTCATCGGTTCGGCGACCGATTCGCCAACCGCCTTCAAACCTGCAAAATGGATCACCGCCGTGACCGCGTGGTCGGTCATCGCCTGCCGCAACGCCCGACCGTCACGGATATCGCCGACGACGAGCGGCACCGATGCGCCGGTGATCGCCTCGAGCCGATCGATCACGCTGGCATCGCTGTTGGCCAGATTGTCGAAGCAGACGATCGGTTGCCCTGCGGACAACAGCGTGGCGGCGACATGGCTGCCGATATAACCCGTGCCGCCGGTGAGCATGATGGTCATGCCGACAAGCCCTCGCCCGATCGGGCAGCCGCCGACGTCAGCCAATCGTTGCGATACCAGTCGACGAAAGCCGGAATGCCGACCGACAGCGGCGTCGTCGGCGCGAAGCCGAGGTCGCGGGCGATGTCGTCGATGTCGGCAAAGGTCTGATAGACGTCGCCGTCCTGCATCGGCAGCAGGTTGATTTCCGCCTGGCGACCACAGGCGGCTTCGATTTCGCGAATCAGGGCGGTCAGTTGCTCGGGACGGTTGTTGCCGATGTTGTACAGCCGGTGCGGGGTCGAAAAACCGCCGGGCTTTTCGCGGCCGTCGTCCGCGGGCGGCTGGTCGAGCGCCAGCACGACCCCGTTCACAATATCGTCGATGAAGGTAAAGTCGCGCAGCATGTCGCCGTGATTATACACATCGATCGGCCGTCCCTGCAGCACCGCTTCGGTGAATTTCCACACCGCCATATCGGGGCGACCCCACGGGCCATAGACGGTGAAGAAGCGCAGCCCCGTTTGCGGCAGACGAAACAGATGGGCATAGGTTTCGCTCATCAGTTCGTCGGCGCGCTTGGTCGCCGCGTAGAGCGAAATCGGGGCATCGGCACGGTCGGCGACGCGAAAGGGCGTATCGCTTCGCATCCCGTAAACCGACGACGAGGACGCATAGACAAGATGACGAACGCCGCGGTGGCGTGCCAGCTCCAATATGTTGACATGCCCCGCGACGTTGGAGTGGACATAGGCGGCGGGATTTTCGAGCGAGTATCGCACGCCCGGCTGCGCACCGAGATGCACGATGCGGTCAACCTTCACATCGGCCAGCGCCGCCGCCAGCGCGGCGGCATCGCCAAAATCGACGTCGGCAAAGGTGAAAGCGTCGCCGCCGGCTGTAGCCAGATGCGCGACGCGGGCCCGTTTGAGGGCCACCGGATAATAGGGGGTGAAATTGTCGATCCCGACCACGCGCTCGCCGCGCGCGAGCAAGGCGGCGGCGACGTGCATTCCGATAAAGCCCGCGGCACCTGTTACGATGATGGTCAATGCTAGTCCTTGTCGCTGCCGATGATTGCCCGGACGCTGCCCGGCGAATGGCTTAGCGCTTTAAGTCCGAAGGGTAAATTCGGCGGTAACAGCCGGAGGATTTGGGCGGTTGTAATCGTCATAGGCGCATATTCCGCCTGCGGTTGGCCATATCCCGTGTTTATCGCCGCCGCCCCGCTTGGCATTTGCTTTGAGCACAGCGCTTGCGCAGTCTGGCACCGTGGGCGCCAACGGGAGATACGGCTTGCATAGCCTTACGCGTCGCCAGCTCGCGCAGCCCTTGCCGCAGCGCCCCGTCATCCGGCCTTGTCGGCTCGCAACGGATCCCCCTGCGGCTCACACCAACCAGTGCACACGCCCCCCCAATCGCTTCTCGGGCTCGCTCACCCCGTGATGCTCCCGGGCATGGGCGACGGCTTCCCGCTTGGCGCCGGGCGTTGCCATTTTTTTATGCCAGATCCTTCAACACGGCATTGTCCAGCATGGCCTCGGCCAGCAGCTTCTTCAGCCGCGAGTTCTCCTCCTCGAGCGACCGCAGCCGCCGGGCCTCGGACACATCCAGACCGCCGAGCTTCGACTTCCACTTGTAGAATGTTGCCGAGCTGATCCCGTGGCGGCAGCAGACCGCCGCCGTCGCCATCCCGCCCTCCTGCTCCTTCAAGATCGCAATGATCTGCTCTTCGGTGAACCTGCTTCGCTTCATATCGTCCGACTCCTTGCGTCAGACTCTACCAAAAAGCGGTCACATTTCAGGGGAGCACGTCAATCTGAAGGGTCTATCGCGCGAATTCGATCGCCTGTCCGAAGCTGATCATGCGTACATTGACGATGGCATTGCGCTGCTCGGTATTGCTAAGGATGCGCGGCAAATGTTCGCAAAGGCCGATCACGCGGGGAAACGAAACATTCTCCACCACTTACTATCGAACTGCTCTTACAAGGATGGCGAGGTGTCCGCGACCTTCCGTAAGCCCTTTGATATCATTGTGGAAAGCTTTCCCCAGCCACAGGCTCGAGACAGCGCTTCAAGCGCCAATATTGGCAAAAGTGAGAAATGGCTCCCCGGGTAGGATTCGAACCTACGACCGATCGATTAACAGTCGATTGCTCTACCGCTGAGCTACCGAGGAACACGCCGCCGACGCGGCAAGGCGGTCCCTTTGCCGCCAACCGGCAAGTTTATCAAGGGGGTTTCGGCGGGTTTTTGCCGTTCAGACGATAAATTGTTCCATCGCGATGCGTTCGTCCAATCCCTGGTCGGGATCGAACAGCAAGGTGAGCGGGCGGCTGCGGTCGGTGGTGACCAGCACGGTCTTGACGTCGCGGATTTCGCGCTGGTCGGCGACCGCGCTGACCGGACGTTTTGCCGCTTCGCGCACGTTGAAGCGGATGCTCGTCGATTCGGGGACCAGCGCGCCGCGCCAGCGGCGCGGGCGGAACGGGCTGATCGGGGTGAGCGCCAGCATTTCCGATTCGAGCGGCAGGATCGGGCCATTGGCGCTGAGGTTGTACGCGGTCGACCCGGCGGGGGTCGCGACGAGCACGCCGTCGCAGGCGAGCTCCTCGAGCATCGTCCGCTCGTTGATCATGACTTCCAGCTTGGCGGCCTGGCGCGTTTCGCGGAGCAGCGAGATTTCGTTGATCGCGGGCAGGATGTGGCGTTCGCCGCTGATCGTGGTGATATCGCCCGACAGCGGATGGATCAGAAAGGGGCGGGCGGCGGCGAGCCGGTCGAGCAACCCTTCGATGCGGAACTCGTTCATCAGGAACCCGATGGTGCCGCGGTTCATCCCGAACACCGGCATGCTGCGGCGCTGGTCGAGCAGCTGGTGCAGCATATGCAGCAAGAAACCGTCGCCGCCGAGCGCGATCAGCAGGTCGGCCTCGCCCAGCTCGACGAAGTCGTAGAGCGGCCTGAGTTCCGCCTCGGCCTCCATGGCGACGGGCGAGTTCGACGCGACGAGCGCAATCTTGCGATGCATAATGGTCCGCTTCCCCCTGCGGGCGCCGTGTCAGCCGCCCGTTGCACTCATATGACGCGCGACCGCCGGTGTGGACTTTCGTTCGATATGAAAGTCATGCGCGCGGGGTTTGCCAGCCAAAGCGGCATCAATCAAGCCGTCGACATCGCCGCCCTCGCGCAGCGCCGCGCGCAGGTCGATATGGTCATCCTGTCCCAGGCACATGTAGATGCGCCCCTCGACGGTCAGGCGGATGCGGTTGCAGGTCGCGCAGAAATTGTCGCTGAGCGGGGTGATGAGCCCCAGCGTGACCGTGCTGTCCTCGACCGCGAAGTATCGGGCGGGGCCGCCGGTACGCTTGTCGACGGGATAGAGCGCGTGCGCGTCGCGGAGCGGGGCGATGAACTGGTGGAGCGGGATATAATGGTCGCTGCGGTCGGCTTCGACCTCGCCCAGCGGCATCGTTTCGATGAGCGTGAGGTCGCAGCCTGCGCCGGCGCAATAGTCGAGCATCCGCAGCAGCTGGTCCTCGTTGAGTCCCGCCAGCGCCACCATGTTGATCTTGATTGCGATCCCCGCGGCGCGCGCCGCGGCGATCCCGCCGAGCGCGACATCGAGGTCGCCGACGCGGGTGATATGACGAAAGGCGGCGGGGTCGAGCGTGTCGAGGCTGACGTTGATCCGGCGCACGCCCGCCGCCGCGAGCATCGACGCATGTTCGGCCAGCCGCATACCGTTGGTGGTCAGCGTCAGTTCGTCGAGGCCATGCCCGATCATCGCGCCGAGCCGCGTTGCCAGCGTGTCGATGCCGCGCCGCACCAACGGCTCGCCGCCGGTCAGACGAATGCGCCGGATTCCGCGCGCAACGAATCGCTCTGCCAGTTCGCCCATTTCCTCGATGCTCAGCACCGCCGATTTGGGCAGGAATGTCATATCCTCGGCCATGCAATAGCGGCAGCGCAGATCGCAGCGGTCGGTAACCGAAAGGCGCAAATAGCTGATTTGCCGTCCATGTCCGTCGATCAACGGCGTCGCCGGCCGCAGGGGAGGGGAAAATGTGACAGCCACCCCCGTCTTGTGATGCAAAAGGGAGGAACTTGGCAAGCAAAGCCTGCTAGAGGGACGCCATGAATCGCCTGACCGACCCCCGACCCGTCTATGTCCTGAAGATCGAAGATTTGCACGCGGCCCACGCCGCCGACGTCGGGGTGATCCTGGTCCAGGTCGACCAGATGGCGCGAATCAACAACAGCGCCGGCACCGCGACGGGCGATGCGGTACTCGACGAAATCGGACGGCGGCTGGAAAATTTCGCGATCGACGAGTTCGGTCACGGCTCGTGCGTCGAACGGCTCGACGGGCCGCGTTTCCTGATCGTGCCCGCGGCGCCGCTGTCGCTTGGTGCCCTGCGTGCGCAGGAACGCGCGTTGCACGTTGCGCTCGCCGAACCGATCGTCGGCGATCCCAACGGCCGCCTGTCGATCCGCATCGTGACCGCGCTCGTGACGCGCGACGAACCGGTGGCGGACCAGTTGCGGCAGGCGGGCGACCAACTCGCGCGGCCCGCCTCGGCGCGCGACGGCGTGATGGTCCATGCCGCGCTGTCGG
>JAHCKJ010000158.1 GCA_026125835.1 Sphingopyxis sp. | reverse complement strand
CGTGACCTCCGTCTCCGACCGCCAGATCGATGCCATCATCGAACGCCATGCCGCGCTGCAAGCGCGCATGGCGACGGGCGATATGGCGCCGGCCGATTTTGTCGCGGCGTCGAAGGAGTTTGCCGAACTGGAGCCCGTCGCCACCGCGGCGCGCGAGGTTGTGCGGCTGCGCGGCGAACTGGTTTCGCTGGGCGAAATGCTGACCGATCCCGAGATGAAGGCGATGGCGGCCGAGGAAATCGCGGCGGTCGAGGCGGCCTTGTCCGCCGCCGAGCATGACCTGGCGCTCCAGCTGCTGCCCAAGGACGTTGCCGACGCGCGCGCCGCGATGCTCGAAATTCGCGCCGGGACCGGCGGCGACGAGGCGGCGCTGTTCGCGGGCGATTTGCTGCGCATGTACAGCCGCTATGCCGACGGGCAGGGGTGGAAGGTCGAGATCATCTCGGCGAACGAGGCCGAGGTCGGCGGCTATAAGGAAGTCGTCGCGTCGGTGACGGGGCAGGGCGTGTTCGCCAAGCTCAAGTTCGAGAGCGGCGTCCACCGCGTCCAGCGCGTCCCCGCGACCGAAAGCCAGGGGCGCATCCACACCAGCGCCGCGACCGTCGCGGTGCTGCCCGAGGCAGAGGAAGTCGATGTCGCGATCAACGACAATGACCTCAAGATCGACATCTACCGCGCGAGCGGAGCGGGCGGTCAGCACGTCAACACGACCGACAGTGCGATTCGTATCACCCATATTCCGTCTGGGCTCGTGGTGATCCAGCAGGACCAGCGCAGCCAGCACAAGAACCGCGCCAAGGCGATGCAGGTGCTGCGCGCGCGGCTCTATGACCTCGAGCGCGCGAAGATCCACGACGCCGAAGCGTCGGCCCGCAAATCGATGGTCGGGTCGGGCGACCGCTCCGAACGCATCCGCACCTATAATTTCCCGCAAGGCCGGGTGACCGACCACCGCATCAACCTGACGCTCCACCGCCTGCCCGAAATCATCGAGGGGGCGATGGACGAACTGATCGACGCGCTGATCGCCGAGGATCAGGCGCAGCGGCTGGCGGGGCTGGGTGACTGAACGCCCGACTTATGCGGGGGTGGCCGAGTCGCTCCGCACCGCGACCAACCTGCTGACCGGGGTCAGCGATACCCCGCGGCTCGATGCCGAACTGTTGATGGCGTATGCATTGGGGGTCGAGCGACAGGACGTGTTGCTCGATCCGGCGCGGTACGTCGTGCCCGAGCTTTACGCGCATCTGGTTGCGCGGCGGATGGCGCACGAGCCGGTCGCCTATATCGTCGGCTATCGCGATTTCTGGACGCTGCGGATCGAAGTGGGGCCGGGGGTTCTGGTCCCGCGCCCCGACAGTGAAACCTTGGTCGAGGCGTGTCCCGATCTCGCGCGCGAACGCGGGGCGGGATGGCCGTCGCGGGTGCTCGATCTCGGGACGGGGCCGGGGACATTGCTCCTCGCGGTGCTCAGCGAGTTTCCGAGGGCGACGGGGCTGGGTGTCGACGCATCCGAACGGGCGCTGGCCTATGCCCGCGACAATGCCGAACAATTGGGAATGGCGGACCGCGCGGCCTTTCGGTCAGGCGACTGGGGCAACGGGGTCGACGGCCCGTTCGACCTGATCCTGTGCAACCCGCCTTATATCGGGGTCGATGAGCCGCTGATGCCCGATGTCGCCGACCACGAGCCCGCGGGCGCGCTGTTCGCGGGTGCCGACGGGCTGGACGATTACCGGCGGATCATCCCCGACCTGCCGCGGTTGCTGGCGCCCGGCGGTGCCGCGGTGCTGGAAATCGGCGCCAGCCAGCGGACGGCGGTCACGGCGCTGGCGGAAGCGGCCGGATTTGCGGCGGCATGTCGCCGCGACCTTGGCGGGCGCGACCGCGCGCTGATCCTGACGCCGAACTGAGTGGCGGCAAAATTCGCTTGGTTTTCGCCGCAAAGCGCGGTAGGGGCCGGTTACAGACCCGGCTGGGACACCTTTGGCGATGCACGGCATCGATACTGGTCCGGCGGATCTGCTTCCCACTTACGATGTTCGTACCGGACCCCGGTCCATGCGAGCGGTAAAGGGCAAGAACCGCGCACGGCGCGCGGGCACGGCGCGCAAACCGCGCGGTCGGCCAAAAGGGGTTGGCATAGCTTATCAGCTTTTCGACAGGATGTTTCAGTTTGAACATGAACAACCGGCAAAGCGGTCGCCGTCGCGGCCGCAACAATAACAGCAACAACAACCGGCCCCAGTCGGGCGGCCGTGGCGGGGTTGACCAGGCGAACCGTATCGACAGCCGCGCCCGCGGCAACGGCGCCCAGATGATCGAAAAATACCGCAATCTGGCGCGCGATGCGCAGCTTGCGGGCGATCGTGTCCAGACCGAATATTATTTGCAGTTCGCCGACCATTATTTCCGCGTCGTCAGCGATTTCCGCGCGCGCCAGGAAGAAAAGGCGGCGGCGAACGGCCAGGATCGCGGCCACGACCGCGGGCGCGAAATTCGCGGCGTCGAGGATTTCGACGGCCATGACGACAGCGGCTTCGAAACCGAAGCCGACACCGATCGCGGCGACGGCGAAAGCGATGGCGACGAACGCCGCGGCGAAAACGAGGGTCGTGGCCAGCGCGACCGCCGTGACGACGACAATCGCGGCAACCGCCAGCAGCAGGGACGCGGCGAACGTAACGATCGCAACGACCGCAACCGCGATCGCGACCGGCCGCGCCGCGACGCCGAGGCAGACGATGACGGCAACGATCAGGGCAACACCGCCGAGGACGCCGCGCCCGCACCGCGTGCCGCCCGCCGCGGACCGCGCCGCCCGCGCACCGCCGACGCGGGCGATGACGGCAGCACCGGCATCGATACAGCGGCGCTGCCGCCGGCGATCGGCCGGACCGATCGCAGCGCCGATGCCGACAGCGAGGCCGACGATGAAGCGCCCGCCGCCAAGCCGCGCCGCACTCGCCGCACTTTGGCGGCGCGCAGCGCGACCGACGTCGAAGCGGCCGAATAGAAAACCATCTTCGCGCTGGTCATCGACCGCGACATGCCATAGCCTCCCCGCCGAACCATCTGCGGGGAGGCTTTTTTATGCGCGCTTTGGCAAAGACTTGCGGGGCGATTGTCGTGGCGGGGATCGCGGTATGCACCGTCGCCGCGCAGGATGGCGCGCCCGGCAGCGCCCAGGGCGATGTCGCGGTCACCATCTATAACAACGGCCAGTCGCTGGTGCAGGACGAACGCCGCCTGAGCGTTGCCGCCGGACGCAGCCGGATCGAGTTTGCCGACGTGTCGGCGCGCATCCGTCCCGAAACGGTGACGCTGTCGGGGCCCGGCATCGCGATCGTCGAGCAGAATTTCGATTTCGACCTGCTGACCCCCGACAAGCTGATGGACAAGGCGGTCGGCCAGTCGATCACGCTGGTGCGGACCAACCCCGCGACCGGCGCGGAGCGCAGCGAGCGCGCCAAGGTGCTTGCCGCGAACGGCGGCATCGTGCTCCAGATCGGCGAGCGGATCGAGGTGCTGCGAGACGACGGCCTGCCGGTGCGCGCGGTGTTCGACCGGCTGCCCCCAAATTTGCGCGCCCGCCCCACTTTGTCGGTCACGGTCGAGGCCGCCAGTGCCGGGACCGTTCCGGCGCGGCTGTCGTACCTGACGCCGAACCTCGGCTGGACCGCTGACTATGTGGCGCTGTTCGATGCGGCCAAGGGGGCGATGGACATTCAGGGCTGGGTGACGCTGACCAACAGCACCGGCACGACCTTCACCAATGCGCGGACGCTGCTTGTGGCCGGCAATCCTGCGGGCGGCGGCGGGCTGCGCCGGATGACGGGGTCGCTCGACAGTGCCGGGACCGAAAGCAACGACCGCGAGCGCCTTGGCGATTATTATCTCTATCCGCTGGCCGAGCGGACGACGATCGCCAATGCCCAGCAGAAACAGGTCAGCTTTCTCGACGTCAAGGGCGCCCCCGCACAGTCGACCTATGAATATGTCAATCGCTGGCTGGGGGCGACGAACGATCCGGTCAGCACGTCGAGCGTGCTGCGCTTTTCGACCTCGCGCCAGGGCGGGCTGGGCGACCAGCTGCCCGCCGGCACCATCCGCGTTTATATGCGCGATGCGCGCGGCGACCCCCAGTTCATCGGCGAGAACCGCATCGACCATACGCCGATGGGTTCGGCGATGTCGCTGCGGACCGGCGATGCCTTTGACGTCAAGGTCCAACCGACGGTGGTGTCCCGCACGCGCAAGAGCGATTCGCGCTGGGTGACCAAGATGAAATATACGGTGAGCAACGCGCGACCGTCGCCGGTCACGGTGCTGCTGGCGCAGGACGGTCTCTATGGCGACGTGCGGATCAGCGACGAAAGCCTGAAGGGCGAAAGACAATCGGCCGACCGCGTCGAATGGCGGGTGCCGGTTCCCGCCAATGGCAAGGCCGACCTGACCGTTACGTTCGACACCCGTTATTGAGTCGCGGCGGGTGCGGGCACGTCCCCTGATCGCGGTTCTGGCGGCGATAGGCGCGCTGGTATCCGGCACGGCGCCGGCGCAGCCGCCGACACCGGTGGTGGTGTCGACGAAAATCGACGATGCCGCGGTCACCGTCTATCGCGCCCCGAATCGCGGTGGCGGGGCGATCAACCCGAACTGGCCGCAGGGCTTTGCCTTCATCACCGAGACGCGCACCGTCACGCTGCCCGCCGGGACGAGCGTGCTGCGGCTCGAAGGCGTGGCCGAGGGGCTGTTGCCTGAAACCGCAGTGGTCAGCGGACTGCCCGACGGGGTGATCGAAAAGAATCGCGACGCGCGGTTGCTGTCCCCCGCCGGCCTGGTCGATGCGTTTTTGAAACGCAGCGTCACGCTGCGCCGGACCAACCTGCGGACGGGGCAGGTCGTCGAACAGCAGGCGGTGATTCAGGCGGGCCCCAATGGCGGGGTGGTGGTGCAGAACGCGTCCGGCGGATTCGAGGCGCTCGGCTGCTCGGGGCTTCCCGAACGGATGCTGTACCCCCGGGTACCGAAAGACTTGTCGGCCAGACCCACGCTGTCGCTGTTGGTCGAAAGCCGCACGGCGCGCACCGTGAAAATCCAGCTGCTGTATCTGGCCGAGGGCTTCGACTGGGCGGCGAACTATGTCGCCGACCGGGGCAGCGACGGCACGACGCTGGGGCTGACCGGCTGGATCACGGTTGCCAATGGCGGCGTGACCAGCTTTCCCGGCGCGCAGCTCAATGTCATCGCGGGCCGGTTGAACAAGGTTTACAGTCCGCCGCTGCCGCGCAGCGCGCCCGGCGCATTGATACTCAAATGCTGGCCGATGGACATCACGAGCACCCACCCGCTTTGGGAATTGCCGCCGATCATCGCGTTTGACGAGATGGATCAATATGCGGCTGAGGAGATTGCCGTCACCGCAAGCCGACTGGATCGCCGCGCGATGGCGCCCCCCCCCGCGCGCCCCC
>JAHCKJ010000157.1 GCA_026125835.1 Sphingopyxis sp. | reverse complement strand
ATGCGTTTAAGGCTGCGCTAGCGTGTCTCGACTTCGCTCGACACGAACGGGTTGAAGGTCAGGTTCTTTATATCAGAGCGAGAAACCGCGCCGCATTGTCCCACGCGCGCTGGTTGCCCGCGCGGGCCTTCTGCGCTTCGCTGTCGGCACCCCAGCGGCGCTCCTGATACAGTTCGTCGAGGCTGACCGCCTGCCACAAGGCATCGGCGTCGAAGGCGTTTTCGAGAAGCGCGAGCCCGGCGACGAGCGAGCCGCCGATCGTCACCAGCGGCGTCAGCGCCGTGATCCGCCACGGGTCCAGTGCGAACACGGCATCGCGTAGGGCCGCGATGGTCGCTGCGGGCTGGTCGACCGGCAGCACGCCCTGTGTCAGCGCAAACTCGACGCCGTAGCGTCCCTCGGCCCACGCCAGCAGGGGGTTCCACGCCGCCGCTTGCTCGGCCTGCAACGCCGGGTCGCGCGCATCGCGATAGCAGAAAAGGTCGCTCTCCGCATAAGCCGCGACCGGCGCGGCAAAAGCGGCAACGTCGGGCGCCGCCAGGTCGATCGCGGCATTGGCCAGCCCGGTCATCGGCATCGCGACGGGGTCGATCGTTTCGCCCACTGCGCGCCATTCGGCGGCAATCGCTTCGGCCAGCGCCGCGCTCGGCGCGGCCAGCGACGCGCGCTGCGGTGTGCGCACCGGGCGCCCGTCGAGCGCGATGCCCCAGCCGCCATCGTCGTCGATGACGGTCACCTCTTTCCAGAAGCGCTTCACAGATCTTTGGGCGAGCGCCAGCGGCGCGCAAGCAGCAACGGCATCACCGCGAAATCGAAGGCGCCGACCAGCACGATCGCGGCGCCGATCCAGCGGTCAGTCGGCTGGCCCGCGAGCGTGAAGCCGCCGCTGATCAGGATGAAACCGATCGCGATGAAGGCGACGCCCATCAGGCGCATGATCGTCATCGCAAAGAAGCGCTTTTTGGCGAGGGCATCGTCTGGGCGGGTCATGCGCGGTCCCTATCGCCGCCGAGGTGGCGCATCAACTGGGCAAGCGCGCCGTGGCCGGTCGCTTCGACCCCCGCGGCCACGCGCTCGCGTTCGTCGGCGGACTTGTTTTGCGACAGCTTGACGGTCGGGCGCCACGCGGTGATTCGCAGCTCGAAACCGGTGATGGCGCCGGTCATCTTGCTGAACAGCGCCGGGTTCATCTTGTCACGCGTCCACGGCGGATTGGCTCCGACGCGCGCTTCATGGGTGGCCGAGAGCGTGTCAAGCTGCGCGATCAGCGCGGCGTCGTCCAGCTTGCTGACGCTGCCCTCCATTTCGACCGCGACATAGTTCCACGTCGGCACCTGATCAGCCGCTTCGTACCAGCTGGCGCTGACATAGGCGTCCGGCCCCTGCACGACCGCCAGCACGATGGCGCCGTCGAGATGCCGCGTCAGCGCGTTGCCGCGCGCGAGGTGGAATTGCAGCGTCGCGGCATCGTCGCTGAGCACGACCGGCGCATGCGCGACGCGCGGCCCGTCGGGGGTGGCGGCGAAGATCGCGGCAAAGCCGATCTCGCGCACGAGCAGTTCGGCGAGGTCATCCTGCCGCGGGCGAAAGGCGCTGTTGGGGTGCATCAGCTGGCTCTGGGCGGGCGCGCCCGGTGCTTCTTCGCGCTCGGCTTCTTGCCGACGGGCTTCGTCGTTTTGGGCTTGCCGGGCTTGGCCGTTTTGGGCTTCGGCTTCGGTTTGCCGACATGGTCGGTCGGCTTGCTCGTCGCGGTGCGCCCGCGCCGCTCGCCGCGCCGCGCCTTGCGAATCTGTTTGCTGTGCGCTTTGGCGGCGGCCTTCGCCGCGGCTTTCGGCGGCGGCCCTTCGACAACATCGTCGGTCCCGACCTCGCCGAGCAACAGGTCGAAGCCGAGCGCATCGAGGCTGGCGGCGAAATGATCGGGTACGTCGGCGCTCACATCGATCGCGCCGCCGTCGGGATGGTCGATGCGAAGCCGACGACTGTGCAGGTGCATCTTGCGGCTGATCGTCCCGGTCAAGAACGCGCCCTTGCCGCCATATTTGCCGTCGCCGACGATCGGATGGCCGATCGCCGCCATATGGACGCGCAGCTGGTGGGTGCGCCCGGTCAGCGGTTGCAGTTCGACCCAGGCGGCGCTGTTCCCCGCGCGCTCGATGACGCGGTAGCGCGTTTTCGATGGCAGGCCGTCGTCGTGGACGTGCATCTTTTCACCGCCGGAGCCGGGCTGCTTGGCGAGCGGCAGGTCGATTTCGCCCTGCTGGATGTCGGGCACGCCGACGATGATCGCCCAATAGGTCTTGCGCGCGCTGCGGTTGGAAAAGCTCTTGGCGAAATAGGCCGCGGAACGCGGGGTGCGCGCGATGAGCAGCGCGCCCGACGTGTCCTTGTCGAGCCGGTGGACCAGCTTGGGTCGCGTCGGCCCGTCGAATTTCAGCGCGTCGAGCAACCCGTCGACATGCTGCTCGGTTTTGGTGCCGCCTTGGGTGGCAAGCCCCGGCAGTTTGTTGAGCACAATCGCGCTCGCGTCGCGGTGGATCATCATCCCCGTCGCCAGTTCGATGTCGGCATCGGTCAGCGGGCGACCCTTTCGCGCCGGGCGCGCGGCGGTTTCGACCGGCGGGGTCGGCATCACCAGCTTTTGGCCCGCGGCGATGCGGTCCGATACATCGGCCTTTTTGCCGTCGAGGGTCAGTTGGCCCGAGCGCGCCCAGCGCGCGAGCAGCGCGTGCGGCGTGCCCTCGCGATGGCGCTTGAACCAGCGGTCGAGGCGGATACCGTCGTCCTCCTCGGCGATCGTGGCGCCGTCGAGTTGTGGCCGAGTGTCGGTCATGCCGGTACCTGCCGCATGAGGAACAGGCCCAGCCCGCACGCCACGATCGCGCCGATCACCGACGCGAGGACATAGGCGGCCGCTTGCGCATTTTGGTCGCGTTCGAAAAGCAGCCAGAATTCCATGCTGAAAGAGGAAAAGGTGGTGAAGCCGCCGAGGATCCCGACGCCGACGAACAGACGCGCCGTATCGCTGGCACCATCGCCCCGCGCCAGCGCGCCGATCAACAACCCCATCAGCAGGCTGCCGACGATATTGATCGCCAGCGTCCACCAGGGAAAGCCGGGACCGAGTCGCGCGAGCATGGCCTGCCCCACCAGATGGCGGGCACCGGCGCCGATCGCGCCGCCGATCATGACGGGAAACAGGCTGTTCATGTCGCTCGCCCTAGCCCGAAACGGCGGCGAGGCATAGCGGGGCGTTGCGGTTACTCGTCCGGGGCCGTCGGCACGGTCGCCGCGCGGTCGTGCGCGGCGCGCCATTCGGCGGGCCGGACGAAGCTTCCCTGCCAAATGCCGCGGCGCTGCGCCTGCGCTTCGGCTTCCTCGGCCAGATAGGCGTCGCTGCTGGCCACCGCCCAGCCCAGCCGCACCATCTCGGCCCCGAGGTCGACACCGTCGGGGAAGGGCCGGGTGCGACACGTGGCGAGAGTGCGGTCGTAACGGTCCTTCGCGGCGACCTCGCAATGCAGCGGACCGCGGCCCGCCAATCTTTCCAGCGCGGTTCGTGCGTCGCGCCCGCAAGGCCAGCGGCTCGCGTCGCGGCGCGCGCAATCCTGCCGATATTCGGCGGCATCGATCCCGGTCAGGCGGATCGTTACCGGCCCGCCCTCCTGCCGCACGGTCAGGCTGTCGCCGTCGATGACATGGACGAGCGGCACCACATGCACCGGCGAGGGCGGCCAGGTCCACGCGATTATCGCCATTGCCGCGATCAGCAGCAGCGCCGCCAGCGAACGAAGGCGCCGCCGCCAGCGCAGGCGGGCAAGCGGGGAGCGGGGCCGGACCATCCCGTGCGCCTGACCGCGTGGTCACCGCTTGGCAAGGATGAATTATCGGTTGACCATGAGAACAAACCATGTTCAAAATGGACCTATTCCCGTCCGGCAATGGCACCCGACTCGCGCTTTCATTCTCGCCCGGGTCCGTATCGGCGGCAAATGGGAGCGAACAAAAGGTGAATGATGCCGGAATGACGACATAGTCACACCAAGGTGGAGCGATGAAAAGGGGACAGGCGCTATGATTGACCAGCAGCTATCGGCACGAACCGGCGATACCGCTTTTGCCTGGCATGGCGGGGATCCGGCGAACCCATGGCCGACAGCACGGATCGGCGGCGAACGCGGCGACGGCGAGGCATCGCCGTGGCTGTTAGTGGGGCCTGCCGAAGCGCTCCCCGATACGACATCGTTGGCCGAGGTGCGGCTGGCGAACATGTTACCGCCCGCCCGCGCCGAACGCTATATCCGGCACAGCCCGTTTCTGGATATTGTGTGGCTGTCGGCGGCCGAAACCCTCGATCCGGCGTGCCTCGAGGCGATTTTCCAGGCGGTGACGGCGCAGCACTGCCAGTTGATTTGCGAAACCTCGCTGGCGGCGCTGGACCGGATGGCGGCGACGATTCCGGCGTCGATTCCGGTGCAATTTCTGGTCGATGCCGATCCGACCGACAAGTCGATGGCGCTGGCGGCGGCGCGGCGGACGCGCCACCACATCGTCCATGATGTCGCGCGCGACGATGCGATGGAACGGATCGACCGGCTGCAGGATGAAGTTGCGCGGATCGGGCGGCTGCTGGCCGATCTCGCGGGCCAGCGCGGCGGTTTGGCAGGCACACCGGCCGGACGCGACGCTGAGGGCAATGCCGACGACGTGGCCGGCCGGTTGCGGGCGCGGTCACCCGATTTCGCCGTGCTGCCGCGCAGTTTCGTTCCCGAAGAACGGACGCTCGACCGGCAACGCGCCAAGATGGTCCGGCGAATGCTGCGCCAGCGACGGATGCGCGAGCAATATTTCCCCGCCGACCTGTTCGCCGACCCGGCGTGGGACATGCTGCTCGACCTTTACGCCGCGCGGCTGGAGCGCCAGCCGGTATCGGTGTCGAGCCTGTGCATCGCCGCCGCGGTTCCGGCGACGACGGCGCTGCGCTGGATCAAGACGATGACCGACGCGGGTTTGTTCGTGCGCGACGCCGACCCGCACGACGGCCGCCGCATCTTCATCGCGCTGGCCGAAGCAGCCCATGACGCGATGGCGCGATATTTCGAAGCGCTCGACGAATAGCGGCAGTGCTTGCCACTGCCGCCAAGCTGTGGCAGGGGCGCGCTTCCCCGCACTTGGCGACATTCGGGGGCGCTTAGCTCAGTTGGTAGAGCATCTCGTTTACACCGAGAGGGTCGGCGGTTCGAGCCCGTCACCGCCCACCACGCGTTGCGCACTGCGCGCTTGAGGGGCCGCCTTGACAGGGCGGGGGGCTTGGCTTACGAGACGCCCACCTTTCAGGCGGTTTCTTCGCCCTGTTGGGGGTGTAGCTCAGTTGGTTAGAGCGCCGGCCTGTCACGCCGGAGGTCGCGGGTTCGAGCCCCGTCACTCGCGCCATTTTCCTGAAAATGGCGAAAAACAACCGATTGCAGACCGGTCAGCGGTCTT
>JAHCKJ010000156.1 GCA_026125835.1 Sphingopyxis sp. | reverse complement strand
TGCTGCGCGCACACGCCTGCTTGTGCAAGATGCAACAGCCGGTAAGACTGTCGCAACAAAAGCAACACCGTTAGCCCTGAGCTTGTCGAAGGGCTGTCCTGTACCTTGTGGGCCAGAAGGAAGAACGGTCCTTCGACAAGCTCAGGACGAACGGCATTGGGGGATGTCAGTTGTATGAGTGAGGTCGCCGCGTACCAGCCGACGCAAAAGGAAATCCGCATGGTCATCGCCGCCTCGTCGGCGGGGACGGTGTTCGAATGGTATGATTTCTTCATCTACGGCACCCTCGCCGCGATCATCGGCAAGGCGTTTTTTCCCAGCGACAATGCGACGCTGGAAACGTTGCTCGTGTGGGCGGGCTTTGCGGTCGGTTTCGGGTTCCGCCCGCTCGGCGCGGTGCTGTTCGGCTTCCTCGGCGACCGGCTGGGGCGCAAATATACCTTCCTCGTCACCGTCACCCTGATGGGCGTCGCGACAGCGGGGGTCGGGATGATCCCGTCGGCGGCGAGCATCGGCATCGCGGCGCCGATCATCGTCATCTGCCTGCGGATCCTGCAAGGGCTGGCGCTCGGCGGCGAATATGGCGGCGCGGCGGTTTATGTCGCCGAACATTCGCCGCCCGGCAAGCGCGGATTCTACACCAGTTTTATCCAGGCGAGCGTCGTCGGCGGCTTTGTGCTCAGCCTGGTCGTCGTGCTCGGGTGCAAGGCGCTGATGCCGATCGAGGTGTGGGAAAGCTGGGGCTGGCGCGTGCCGTTCCTGCTGTCGCTGATCCTGCTCGCGATCTCGCTGTGGATGCGGCTGATGCTGTCCGAAAGCCCGGTGTTCCAGGCGATGAAGGCGCAGGGCGAGCTCGCCAAAAATCCGCTGAAGGAAAGCTTCACCTATCCCGGCAACCCGCGCCGCATCTTTATCGCGCTGTTCGGGATCGCCGCGGGCCTGACAGTGATCTGGTACACCGCCATGTTCTCGGGCCTGTCGTTCCTGAAAGGGCCGATGAAGGTCGATGATACCGCCGCCGAAATCATCGTCGGTGCCGCCGCGGCGGTCGGCATGGGCCTTTTCATCTGGGCCGGGCATTTGTCAGACCGCATCGGGCGCAAGAAACCGATCGTCTGGGGTTACGGCGCGACGCTGGTGCTGCTGTTCCCGCTGTTCTGGTGGATGGGCAGCGTCGGCAATCCGGCCTTGTCGGCGGCGGCCGAACGTGCGCCGGTGACCGTGACGGGATCGCAGTGCAGTTTCGATCCCTTTGCCCAGGTGCAGGAAACCGCATGCGGCAAGACGCTGGGCGAGTTGACCAAGCTTGGTGTGCCCTACACCGTGGCGGCGACCGACAGCGCGTTCGACAGCGTCACGATCCGCATCGGCGACCGCGAGGTGGCGAGCGAAGACCCCGCGCTGCTGAAACCGGCACTGGAGGCGAGCGGCTATGATTTTGCCAAACAGATCCCGGCATGGGGCGGCATTGCGGTGATCTTCCTCGCATTGCTGGGGCTCAGCGCTTTGTCGGGCTTTACCTATGGCCCGGTCGCGGCGCTGCTGTCCGAAATGTTCCCGCCGCATGTGCGTTATTCGTCGCTGTCGATCCCCTATCATATCGGGACCGGCTATTTCGGCGGCTTCCTGCCGCTGATCGCGAGCTTCATCATCGCCAAGACGGGCAATGCCTATTCGGGGCTGTGGTACACCTGGGTCGTCGTGCTGGTCGCTTTCCTCGTCACCGCCTTCATGCTGAAGGAGCCGAAGGAAGGCGAGTGGGACCGCGTGGCAGCACCCGTCGCCGACTGATCTGCCGGTTGGCCTTCGCCGCAAAGCGGTATAGGGCCGCGCGATGATTGCGATCCCGCCGCCGCTCCGTCTCCGTCTCGATTCCGCGGCGCTGGTCGCCAACTGGCGCTGGCTGGCGGCGCTGAGCGGTCCCGCTGCCTGCGGCGCGGCGATCAAGGCCGACGGGTACGGGCTTGGCGCGTGCGAGGTGCTGGCGCTGCTCGCAGCGGCGGGTTGCCGCGACTTTTTCGTTGCCCATTGGAGCGAGGCCGCGGCACTGATGCCGCTGCCGACGGGCGTCGCGCTGTCGGTGCTGCACGGCGTCGGCGAAAGCGACATGGTCGCGGCGCGGATGCTTCCGGCGCGTCCGGTATTGAACAGCGTCGAACAGGTGCGGCGCTGGCGCGAAGCAGGCGAAGGACAACTGTGCGACGTGATGGTCGATACGGGGATGAACCGGCTTGGGTTGCGCGTTGAGGAGGCGTTGGGCGGCGCGCTCGATGGGCTGATGATCGAAACGCTGCACAGCCATTTGGCGTCGGCCGATGAGGACAGCGACCAGAATGCGCGGCAACTGGCGGCCTTTCGCACGCTTCGCGAGAGAATCCCGGCACGGCGCTACAGCCTCGCGAACAGCGCCGGTATCTGCCTCGGCGCCGACTATGTTTTCGACCTGACCCGTCCCGGTATCGCGCTGTACGGCGGCATACCGCGCGTCGAGGCGGCGGAGCAAATCCGACAAGTCGTATTTCCCGAAGCGCGTATTTTACAGGTCCGGTCGGTCGCGGCGGGTGAGAGCGTCGGCTATGGCGCCACCTGGACCGCGCCGCGCGACAGCCGGATCGCCGTGGCGAACCTTGGTTATGCCGACGGTTATCTGCGCTGTCACGCGGGACGCGGCGGCGCCACATGGCAGGGACGCCGCCTGCCGCTTGTCGGCCGCGTGTCGATGGATCTGACCGCCTTCGACGTCAGCGCGGTTGACGGCCTGGACGAGGGCGACTGGGTCGCCATCGATTATGATCTCGCCGAAACGGCGGCGCGCACCGGCCTGTCGCAATATGAACTGCTGACCGGACTGGGCCGGCGGTTCGGGCGGTAACGCATCGGCGAGTAGAGAAAAAAAGAGGCCGCCTTTCGGCGGCCTCCAATAATTTCCCTTGCGCGGGATTAGAGCGACGCCTGGAAGCCCGCATAGAAGAAGCGGCCCTGAACCGGGAAGATGCCGCTTCCGCCACCGGTCCCCGTGTTGTCGAACGGCGGACGAGTATTAAACACGTTATCGACGCCGAAGTAGAAGCGATATTTGTCGATAGGTTCAAAGCCGATGCGGAACGCGTGATACAGGCGGTCCGGATACTTCCTGAACGGGAACGCGTCGGGATTCGTCGGCGGACGTCCCTGATGCGAGTGCTGGGTTTCCCAACCATCGACGGATTGCTTCCCGATGTAGCGGGCCGAATAACCGACATCGATCAAGCCGAAGTCGACGTTCGCATTAAAGTTTGCGGCCCAGATGGGATCACCAAGCGTTCCGTGGATACGCGTCGACCGTTGGGGATCGGTAATGAACGAGAAGTCTTCACGCTTCAGGTTATAGGTCGCAACACCACGCAGGTTCATGGTGACCCCGTTGTCGAATTTGCGCCGATACGAGACGTCAAAGTCGATGCCTTCCGCTTCCCGCTTGGCAAAGTTGAACGGCTGGTTCAAGAACGCCGGCCCAAGAACCGGGAAGTTCAAAGTCGGCACCCCGATAAAGGTGCGGTTCGCTTGTCCGTCAAACGTACGGTTGATCAAAGGATTGGGATCGGTTCGACGGAAGACCGCCGCACAAAACGGGTTATCGATTCCTACCGGGTCGTCATAGCAGCGGTTGATGATCGCCTGGCCGGTCAGCCCCTGGATGACGTTGCTGATCTTGATCCTGTAATAGTCCACCGTGAACGCCAATCCGGGCACAAAACGCGGTTGGAAAACCGCGCCGACCGTCAAGCTCTTACCGACTTCGGGGAGCAGATCGGGATTGCCCTGGTTGAAGCCCGACACGCCTGACGCGGCTGTATTCACCCACGGAATGGTGTTGCCATCGACGACCATGGTCGTTGGAACACCCGCAGCCGCGCAGTTGCGCGCCCGGTTCGGGTTCTGGGCAATCACGGTTTGGCTGCACGGATCGACAAGACCATTGGCAAAGGTTTCAGAGCGTGTGGCAAACAAGTTGCCCAGATTTGGCGCACGAACCGACCGAGCATAGCCGGCACGGATACGAATGTCCGATACGGGCGACCAGGTGCCACCGAAGTTATAGGCCCAGACGCCGCCGGTTTTTCCGCCATAGTCGGAATAGCGAGCCGCAGCCTCCAGGGTCAGTTCATTCGCAAAGGACATGTCGCTCAGCAGCGGAACGCGAATTTCGCCGAAGGCTTCCTTGATTTCAATCGGCGGCGGAGCAAAAATACTGCTCGAGTTAAGGAAAGTGGCGCCGGAGCGGGTAAAGGGATCGAAGGCCGAATAGGCTTTCTCCTTTCGATATTCGCCGCCAAGCGCAAAGCCAACCGGGCCACCCGGCAAGTTGAAGAAGGTTCCCGTGTTGCCCGAGATGAACGCTACGGCGTTGAGCTGCTCGGCCCACTGTTCGCGCGAGGAGGTGTAGAGCACATAGTCTTTTGCCGCCTGCGACGGGGCGCCGTAGCCAAACGGATTCAGCGGGACGCAGGCAGGATCGTCATTCGCCGGATTCGCGTCCGCGTTTACGGCGCAGACGATTTGCCCGGCGGTGTTGCGGACGGCATTGGTCGCCCGGTTAAACTTCGCAATGTCGACGTTGCCGCCGGTTTCGTAATAGGTTTCGGACCGCCCAAAGTTGAGCGCGACCTCATAGCTCAGATTGGAGCTGGAGCCTATATCGCCACGAACGCCGGCGACCACCCGATAAGTTTCACGTTTGTGATCCTCTGCGCGGGTTCCGAGGTCGTTGTTGAAGCGCTGCATTTGGAACGTCGTCGCGCCCGGCGCGAGAATCGTCACCAGCGTGGCGCGCGCCTGCGGCGTCAGGAACGGGTTGTCGATCGAAAAAATCGGGTTGAGCGCGCTTGCGATGAAAGTCGGTTGGGTCGACTGTTGCGTCGCATTGATCCGGACGTACTTCGCTTCGACGAACGGAACGAAAGCAGGCGAAACCTCGACATGGAACAGCAGATTTCCTGCCATGCGCTCAATGCCCGGCAGAAGCATTGCGTCTTCAAGGCCCGAAGCGCCCAGCCCAAACAGTGCCGAACCACCCGCGCCACGATTGTCGACCAGACCGTTCTCCGGTCCGTTGCGAATCAACGAGCCGTCCGGCTGGAAGGCATAGTTATAGGAGAGCCGACCACCGGAAGTCGGGGCCAGTTCGCCGGTACAAACCGCAGCGACGCGCGGTGCATTCCCCGCCGTGGCCGCCGGACAGGTGGTCAGAACCATGCCGCCAAGCGATACGGTGTTGAAGGTAAAGCCCGAAGGCAGGAAGCGCGTATTGGGGATGCCATTGTTGTTACGGTTCGGAACCGCGACCGGAACGCCATTGACCAGACGGAATGTGGGTTCGACAACTTCGAAGCCCGCAGGACCGACACCGGTCTGTGCACCCAGATAATCGCGATCCGAGAAGAATACCGCGTTGGCACGAGCATATTCGCCCGCGAAGGCAATGTTAGCCCGGCCGTCCATGAAATTCTTGCCGACGATACCTGAAATAAAATAGGAGCCGCGATCCCCATAGGTC
>JAHCKJ010000155.1 GCA_026125835.1 Sphingopyxis sp. | reverse complement strand
ACGACCGCAGCCCCCGCGTCTTTCAGCATCGCGATGCCCGCGTCCCACATCGCGTCGATGTCGGGATCGATGCCCTCCAGACGATATTCCTTGGGAATCCCGACCGTTTTGCCCTTGAGATCGCTCGACAAAGCCGCTTCCCAATCGGGCACCGCTATATCGAGACTGGTTGAATCCTTCGGATCGAAGCCCGCCATATTTTCAAGCATGATCGCGCAGTCGCGCACATCGCGCGCCATCGGCCCCGCCTGGTCGAGCGAGCTGGCGAACGCCACGATGCCCCAGCGCGAGCAGCGGCCATAGGTCGGCTTGATCCCCGAAATCCCCGTGAACGCCGCGGGCTGGCGGATCGAACCGCCGGTGTCGGTTCCCGTCGCCGCAGGGCACAGCTGCGCCGCGATCGCCGAAGACGACCCGCCCGACGAGCCGCCCGGGGCGAGCGCGGCATTGCCGCCACCCTTGCGCCGCCACGGGCTGATGACATTGCCGAAGTAGGACGTTTCGTTCGACGAACCCATCGCAAACTGGTCGAGGTTCAGCTTGCCCAGCATCCCCGCGCCCGCGTCCCACAATTTCTGGCTGACGGTCGATTCATAACGCGGCACGAACCCTTCGAGCATATGGCTCGCCGCAGTCGTCTGCACGCCATTGGTGCAGAACAGATCCTTCATTCCGATCGGCACGCCCGACAGAGGCTTCAGCGTTCCCGCCGCGCGATCCGCATCGGCCTGCTTCGCCGCCGCCAGCGCATGGTCGGGCGTCTCGACGATGAACGCGTTAAGCGCCTTCGCGCCCGCGACATTGGCGTTGAACGCCTCGGCGACCTCGACGGCGCTGAAATCACCCGCGCGGTGGCCATCGCGGATCTGCGCGACGGTCAAGTTGGTCAGCTCGGTCATTATTCGATCACCTTGGGGACGCCAAAGAAGCCATGCTGCGCGGCAGGGGCGTTGGCCAGAATATCGTCGCGGCGGTTGCCGCCGGTCAGCGGGTCGGCATCGACGACATCGTCGCGCAGCCGCAGCGTGTTCGGGATTACCGCGGTCATCGGCTCGACCCCGGTCACATCGACCTCGCCGAGTTGCTCGACCCAGCCCAAGATGCCGTTCAATTCGCCTTCCATCGCCGCGGCTTCGGCATCGCTGATCGCGATGCGCGCCAGCGACGCTATTTTCCTGACCGTTGCCTGATCGATTGCCATTCTTATCGCCTTTGCGGGAGAAGCAGCGCCGCTAGCACCACGCCCCGCGCGCTTCAAGCCGTGGCTATTCAAACACCGCCGATTCCGGCGTCCCGTTGACCAATATGCGCCGTTGCTCGATCGTCTCGACCTCGACCGTCGCCGTCGAGAGGTCGAGCCCCGGCCGCGCCGGACGGGCTTCGCGCACGATGTCGCCCTGCACCCAGCGCCCGTCCCGGTTCTTCGATATAAAATCGAACCGCAGCGGCTCGCCCGCCGCTTCCTGCCCCAGCACCGCCACGCGGTCATCGGCCAGCCAGACCGCGACACAGACCTTGGCGCGGCTGCACATATAGCTGCCCGCGATGCGATCGACCGCCGCGTCGGGCAGAACCCGGCCTTCGGGCAGCACACGCAAGCGTTCGGCCAGCGGGCGCAGCGGCACCGGTGCGCCGGGTCCGGCCAGGTCCCAGCGGTTCTTGGCGGCCAGCGCAGCCTTGGCCGCATCGGCGCGGTCCTGTTGCGGCGCCTTTGCCAGCCCGGCGAGCGCCGCGCGCCCGGCAGGTCCGAAATCGAACGCCATCGCCGCCCAGTCGAACTTTTCGGCGGCCACCTGGCCCGACTGCAACCGCGCCAGCTGGTCACGCGTCGAAATCGCACCGAAATCGAGGATCGGCAGCGCCAGGAACAGCGCCAGCAGCCCCAGCCCGATCGCCAGCTTCTGCTGCAACGGCCGCAGCAGGTCATCGAACCCGCGCCGACCGCGCGCCACCGCCCATGCTCCCGCCAGGCCATAGGCGAGCGCGATCAGCGTCGCGATCAGACCCCAAATCCGCTCGGGCGTCCAGCCATATTGGCCGATCCTGAGCAGCATCGACCAGAGCGCGATGATCGCAAGTGGTAGCACCGCCACCGCCAGCACCGGTGCCGACCAGCGCAGCGCGGGATTGGTCGCGCGGTCGTCGGCGCCGTTACCGATCACCGCATTGGCAAGCAGAACCGCGAACGCCGCCGCCGCGAGCATCAATGCCGCGGTTGAAAAACCCGAATCCCAAAGCTTCTGGAGGCCCGTTCCCGCCAGCGACAGCAGGAACAGCACCAGCGCGGCCGCCAGCACCGGCGCAAGAACCGCCAGCACGATCATCACCAGCCGCTGCAAGGTCGAAACCAGCTTGTCGCGTTCGCGCAGCAGGCCCACCGCGCCGCCGAAAGCCGCGCCCGCGAGCATCCACCCGAACCATTCGTCGTTGAGCAAATCCTGGATCAGCGTGATGCCGATCAGCTTGAACATCTCGCCGATCAACACGACGAGCAGGAAAGTGATGCCGACGAACGCCAGGCCCGCCGCGCCGATGACCGCGTCGGTCCACGCATGGCTGTGCAGCCGCGCATAAGGCATCGTCCACAATTTCCAGAAGCGCCAGTCGGGCGCGACGTCGCGGCGCGTCTGGAACAGCGGCGTCGCGACCAGCACCGCCAGCATCCCCGACCAGAAGGGCCATTCGATCGGATTGCCCTGCAGATTATAGGCGGCGGTCTGCCACGCGATCAGCCCCAGTACGACACCCCAGAGCAGCGCAAATCCCAGCGCCCAGTGCCAGCGGCGGAGTTCCACCCCCAGCACGAACACCCCCGTCGTCACCGCCACCGCGGTCGCCAGTGCGCTCCGCCAATGCGCCAGCGCATCGTCATAATGATGATCGACAAGCAGGTGAAAAACCAGCCCTGCCACCGCGCAGATCGCGGCCAAGATCCACGGCCGCAGCGGCCAGGGCGGATCATTATCGTCCAACCGTGCAGAGCTTCGGGGCGAATCGGCAGGTGCCGTGCTTGCGGGCGCGTCGGTCATGCCCCACATCTGGGCTTGTTTCCAAGGCGAGCGCAAGCCAAACAGCGCAGCGTTCGATCTCTCCCTACCCTCCCCCATGGAGCCCGCATTGGCCCGCAAATTTCTCTACGTCATCGCCGCGATCATTCTCCTCCTTCTCGCCGCCGGGGTCGTGTACCAGCTGTTCCCGGGCTGGATCGCGCGCACCGCCTTCGTGCCCAGCACCGAATTCCGGCAGCAGGCGGCGGTTGCCCCGAACGCCTATGACGATCCGAAAATGTGGTTCGCGCGGCCGGGGATGGACAACGACCCGTCAACATGGCGTCCCGAGGCCGAGGAAGCGGCCACGACGGCGCCCGACAGCGCCGCCGCCCAGTCGCGCGACCGGCTGATCCCGCCCGCCGATGCCGCCGACAACCGCGCGCCGCCGCTTGCGAAAGGCAATGCTGCGGTCTTTTTCGTCCACCCCACCAGCTATTACAGCCGCTCCAGCTGGAACGCCCCGCTGGAGGATCGCGATTCGGACCACCGCGCCACCCTGTTCGTTCAGGGCATGGCCAGCGCCTTTGCCGACGCTGGCGAAATCTGGGCCCCGCGCTACCGCCAGGCGACGCTCGGCGCGTTTCTGGCCGAAGACCGGGTGACTGCGGGCAAGGCGATCGACGCCGCTTACCGCGATGTCGAAGAGGCGTTCGATGCATTTGTCGCCGCACAGCCCGCAAACAAGCCGATCATCCTCGCCGGACACAGCCAGGGCGCGCTCCACCTTACCACGCTGCTCAGAACCCGCATCGCCGGAACGGCTCTCGCGCCGCGGATTGTCGCCGCCTATGTCATCGGCTGGCCGATCAGCCTCGACACCGACATGAAGGCGCTCGGACTGCCCGCTTGCGAGGCTCCCGAGCAAAAGAACTGCATCCTCAGCTGGGCGACATTCGCCGAACCGGCCGATCCCGAAATGGTTACCACCGCCTATGACGGCACGATCGGCTTCGACGGCCGCCCCCGCGCCGGAACGCGGATGATGTGCAGCAATCCGCTCACCGGCACCCTCGATGCCGCAGCGGCGGCCGATGCCAATCTCGGCACGCTCAAACCCACCTCCGGGTTCAAAAGCGGATCGTTGATCGCGGGAAAGATCGGCGCAAAATGCGACGACGACCGCGGTTTCCTGATGATCGGGGACGCCGCGACCGCCAAAAATTATGTCGTCGCGGGCTATGTCCTGCCCGGCAACAATTATCATGTTTACGACATCACCCTGTTCTGGGCGAACACCCGCGCCGACGCGCTACGGCGGCTGGCGGCGTTCGAGGGCAAGCCGTCGCCAGTGCCCCCTGCGGCGGTGCCACTTGCAACAGCGCCCGTGACAGCAATGCCGAAAACCTAAACTCGTCATTGCGAGCGAAGCGAAGCAATCCAGAGCGGTTTACGCCACCTCTGGATTGCCGCGTCGCTTCGCTCCTCGCAATGACGGGATATGGAGGGTAATGGCAGCATCATGATCACCACCGCCGCCCCCGACTTCGCCGCCCACTTCCCGTCCGGCGGCCGCCTTGCGGGGCTCGATGTCGGCACCAAGACGATCGGTGTCGCGACCTGCGATGTGAACTGGAGCTTCGCGACCCCCGACAAGACGATCCTCCGCAAGAAATTCGCCGCCGACCTCGAAACGCTCAAGGCGGTGCTTGCACAGCACAGCATCGTCGGTCTTGTCGTCGGCCTGCCGCTCAACTTGAACGGCAGCGACAGCCCGCGCACCCAAAGCACCCGCGCCTTCGCCCGCAATCTGCTGCCGCTCGCCATGCCCATCCTGCTCTGGGACGAACGCTGGTCGACCGCCGCAGTCGAGCGCGCGATGATCGCCGCCGACATCAGCCGCGCCAAACGCGCCGAGCGGGTCGACAGCGCGGCGGCGGCCTTCATCCTGCAAGGCGCGATCGACGCGATGACGCGCTGACGCAGGTCAAACACAGACCGTCGCCCCCGCGAAGGCGGGGGCCGCCAGAGACGTAGCATAAGGCCGATAGCGGCCCCCGCCTTCGCGGGGGCGACGATCCATCTTCGCTTGCCATACCAGCCTCGGCCACCTAAACGCTCGGCTTTAATGACAAGCACAACAATCCGACCCGCCAGCGACTATCCGCCCGGCGGCGATGCCTTTCGCCATCGCCACCTGATCGGCATCGCCCAGCTGACTCCGTGGGAAATCAGCTATGTTCTCGATGCCGCCGAACAATGGGTCGATCTGAACCGCGCCGGCGCTGCAAAGCATGACGACCGGCTCGCGGGCCTCACCATCATCAACGCCTTTTTCGAAAATTCGACGCGCACCCTGCTGTCGTTCGAGATCGCGGGCAAGCGGCTCGGCGCCGACGTCGTCAATATGCACGCCGCGCAGTCGAGCGTGAAGAAGGGCGAGACGCTGATCGACACCGCGATGACGCTGAACGCGATGCGTGCCGATGCGATGGTGATCCGGCACGGCAGCTCGGGCGCCGTCCAGCTCATCGCCGACAAGGTCGACTGCCCGGTCCTCAACGCGGGTGACGGG
>JAHCKJ010000154.1 GCA_026125835.1 Sphingopyxis sp. | reverse complement strand
CATAATATCGACGGCAAGGGGTGGGGGTTGCCATGAAGAAGAGATGGATCGCATTGGGGGCCGTCGCAGCGCTGGGCGCGGGCGGCTATTGGGCGTTCGAAGCGAACAAATATCGCCTGCCCGGCATCGTGCAGGACTGGCGCGATCCGGTGCAGCCGAACCAGCCCGTCGCGTGGCAGCGGGGACCGGCGACGCCACCGGCGGGCAAGCGCCCGCCCAACATCATCCTGATCGTCGCCGACGACCTTGGCTATAACGATATCAGCCTGAACGGCGGCGGCGTCGGCGGCGGAATCGTCAAGACGCCGAACATCGACGCCCTGGCGCGCGAGGGGGTGAATTTCACCACCGCTTATGCGGCGAACGCGACCTGTTCGCCGTCGCGCGCCGCAATGATGACCGGGCGCTATCCGACGCGTTTCGGCTTCGAATTTACCGCGGTGCCGGTCCAGTTCGCTGAAAATATGGCGCATGGCGAAGGCGTCGGGCCGCTGAAGGCGATTTTCCACAAGGATCGGATCACTCCGGACATCCCCGACTATCCCGACATGGACGTTCCCGCGAGCGAGGTGACGATTGCCGAAGCGGTCAAGGCGGCGGGCTACCACACGCTGCACATCGGCAAATGGCATCTGGGCGAGGCGCCCGCCTTGCGGCCGGAGGCGCAGGGTTTCGACGAAAGCCTCGCCGTGCTGGCGGGCGGCGCGATGTTCATGCGCGAGGACGATCCGGGGGTTGTCAATGCAAAGCTGCCGTGGGATCCGATCGATCGCTTTATCTGGGCCAATTTGCGCCACGCGGTGACGTTCAACAGCAGCAAGCGTTTCTATCCGCGCGGCCATATGACCGACTATTTTGCCGAGGAGGCGATGAAGGCGATCGAGGCGAACCGGGGTCGACCCTTCTTCCTGTATCTCGCGTTCAACGCGCCGCACACGCCGCTTCAGGCGACCAAGGCCGATTACGACCGGTTGCCCCGGATCAAGGATCACAAGACGCGCGTCTATGGCGCCATGATCGCGCAACTCGACCGCCGGATCGGCGATGTGATGGCGAAGCTGAAAGAACAGGGGATCGACGACAATACGCTCGTCATCTTCACCAGCGACAATGGCGGGGCGTGGTACAACGGGATCGAGCGGCTGAACGCGCCCTTCCGCGGCTGGAAAGCGACCTTTTTCGAAGGCGGCATCCGCACCCCGCTGTTCATGCGCTGGCCGGACGGAATAGCGGCCGGGACACGGCGCGCCGACGTGACAGGCCATCTAGACATTTTTTCGACGATCGCAGCAGCGGCGGGGGCCGCTCTGCCGCGCGACCGGACGATCGACAGCGAAAACATCCTCGCGGGTCCGGCCAGCCGGTCGGCGATGTTCTGGCGATCGGGCGACTATCGCGCGGTGCGCGCGGGCGACTGGAAATTGCAGGTGACCAAGCGCCCCGAACAGGCGCGGCTCTATAATCTCGCGCTCGATCCAACCGAACAACAGGATCTCGCCGCGAGCGATCCGCAGCGCGTCGCGGCGCTGCGCGCCCTGATCGAGGCGCAGAACAAGGGCATGGCGAAGCCGATCTGGCCGGGGCTGATCGAAGGCCCGGTGCGTATCGACGTGCCGCTGAACGCGCCATGGCGCGACGGGCAGGACTATATCTACTGGACCAACTGAACAGCCCAAGGCCTTGCGGCCCTTGGTGGATGGCCAGTGATCTTGGATGAATGGTGCGGTCGAGAAGACTCGAACTTCCACGGCCTTTCGGCCACAACGACCTCAACGTTGCGCGTCTACCAGTTCCGCCACGACCGCACATCATGATGGGGCCGAACGGGTCCGGCTCCGGGTAGGAGCGGGCGCCTAGCAAAGCTTGCGGGGCGATGCAAGCGAGCTTCGCGGCATTTATTCTTGCAGCTGCGAAGGCGTAGCGCGGCCGGCTTGCCCGCGGTGAGCCGCGCTTGTCATCGACCGGACTCAAAAGAGTCACGCATCTGTCACGGCTCTGGCGTCAGACCGTCATCGAATCACCCTAGTGGCGGCGTCACCGGGGGCGAAACTTCGTTCACCGGTGATTTTTCATCAGGGGCGTCGCTCGAGCGGTTTGGGGGCGCACACCGGGAACGGAGATTTTCATGGCGGCTTTCGCACGCGTTCGTTTGGTCATGCTCAGCGGCGTGGCCTGTTCCATTCTGGCCGCTTGCGGCGCTGACGGCGTCGCTTCGCCGGGCGAGGGTGTGATCGTCATCCCCGCGCCGACGCCGACGCCGACCCCGACGCCAACCCCGACGCCCACCCCGACGCCGCCGAGCACGGTGACCCCCGCCGCGAACTGTCCGACGATCGCCGGTCCCGACCAGCTGACCAACCTGGGCACCATCAGCGGCCCCGGCGGCGAATGGCGCAACTGCGGCTTCCCGACCCGCTTCACCGCCACCACGGCCATCCCCAAGGTCGCCGGTGTCATCTACTCGCTCCCCGGCCGCGTCGATGTCGGCACCGACCAGGGCGCAGCCAGCACGAACACGGTCGTCACGCTGACGATCGACCCCGGCGTGGTGATTTTCGGCGCGACCGGCGTCTCGTTCCTCGCGGTCAACCGAGGCAACCGCATCGATGCTGTCGGCACACCGACCCAGCCGATCATCTTCACCGGCCGCGGCAACGTCGTCGGCTCGGCGAACGACCAGACCTCGCAGCTGTGGGGCGGCGTCGTGCTGCTTGGCCGCGCGCCGATCACCGACTGCCTCGCGCCCGGCGCGACGCCCGGCACGGTGGCGTGCGAACGCGATACCGAAGGCACGTCGAATGCATTGTACGGCGGCGCCCAGCCGGCCGACAATTCGGGCCGCATGTCCTATGTCCAGATCCGTTATTCGGGCTTCATCCTGTCGGCGAACAGCGAACTTCAGGGGCTGACCCCGTCGGGCACCGGGTCGGGTACCCAGATCGACCATATCCATGTCCACAACAGCTCGGACGACGGCATCGAAGTGTTCGGCGGCCGCACCAACTTCAAGCATCTGGTGTTCACCGGCATCGACGATGACGCGTTCGATTCGGATGTGGGTTGGAAGGGCAATGTCCAATATGTCATCGCCGTCCACCGCGAAGGCGGCGCGATCGGCGACTCGATGATGGAAATCGATTCGAACGGCAACGAAGATGCCGTGCCGCGCCAGAATGGCGCGATCTCGAACTTCACCTTCATCAACCGCAACAATGCCGGTCCGAACGGCGTTGCGTTGCTGATCCGCGGCGGTGCCGACTACACCTTTATGAACGGCCTGATCGTGGCGCCGGGGTATCGCTGCCTCGGCATCAACAGCGCGACGACGATCGCTGCCGCCAATCCGGCGCTCGACAAGGTGGGGCCGCCGCGCTTCCATTCGGTGTCGATGCAGTGCAACTCGCAGCCGTTCCGCGGCACCAGCGGCGTCACCGATGCGCAGGTCCAGGCGATCTTTGAAGGCGGCACCAACAACCGCTTCAACTATGTGCCCAGCCTGACCAACATCTTCATCAACGGGGCGACCGAAACCGGCTTTACGCCGTTCAATGCCAAGACGGTGAACGCCTTCTTTGACACCACCGCCTATGTCGGCGCCGTGCGCGACGCCAACGACACCTGGTACCAGGGTTGGACGTGCAACTCGTCGACGGCGAACTTCGGGACCGCCAGCGGCAACTGCAGCGCCATCCCGACGACCTGATCGCTCGCGATCCACATTGGGGAGCGGGCACGCCCAGCGGCAGGCCCGCTCCCTTCCTGCATAGTTTGGGGGTTTTTCCATCATGACCAAGCGGTCGATCTTTGCCAGCCTGCTTTTCCTCAGCTCGGCGCTTGTTGCCCCCGCGGCGCTTGCCCAGGATGCCGGGACCCCGCCGGACACCGGCGCGCCGGACGCCCCTGTGGCACAGGACGACGAGGACTTCGACGTGTCGATCCCCGGCGGTTCCAGCCAGGAAATCGTCGTCACCGGCCGCTATACGCCCAACGTCGTGCGCGCGACCCCCGAAGTGGTGTCGGTCCTTTCGTCGGCCGATATCGCGCGCACCGGCGAAGGCGACATTTCCGGTTCGCTCCAGCGCGTCACCGGGCTGTCGGTCGTCGGCAGCGGATTTGTCTATGTGCGCGGCCTTGGCGACCGCTATTCGCTCGCGCTGCTCAACGGTTCGCCGCTGCCCAGCCCCGAGCCGCTGAAGCGGGTGGTGCCGCTCGACCTGTTTCCCTCGAACGTCATCGATTCGACGCTGGTCCAAAAAAGCTATTCGGCGAACTTCCCCGGCGAATTCGGGGGCGGCGTCATCAACCTGACGACGAAGGCGATCCCGCGGGAGAGTTTTCTGACCCTGTCGGGCGGCATCGGCTGGGACAGCGAGACGACCAACCAGCTCGGCTATACCTATTACGGCAGCCGGACCGACTGGACGGGTTTCGATAACGGCACCCGCGACGTGCCGCCGCTGCTCAAGGCGGCGCTCGCCAGCGGCAAGCCCATTCTCGACGGCGCGGACTTTTCCCAGAATGATCTCAAGGCGATCATGACGGAACTGGTGAACGCGCCGACCACCCTGTTGCAACAGAACAACCATATTCCGGTAAACTGGTCGGCGGGGCTGACCGGCGGCACCTCGATCCCGCTCGCCGATGGCCAAATCGGCATCATCGCGACGGCGGGGATCAGCAACAAGTGGCGCACCCGCGACACGCTGCAACAGACGTCGGTCGATCCGGGGCTGGAAGGCCCGCCGCAAACCGACTTCCAGCGCGTCATCACCGATAACCGGATCGTCGTCAACGGCCTGCTCGGCATCGGCGTCGAGTTCGGCGATCACAAGCTGCGCTGGACGAATCTTTACATTCGCGACACGCTGAAACAGGCGCGGCTCGGCCTTGGCAAGGACCAGAATGTCCAGTTGCGCGACACGCTGGTGCAGGACACCGCCTGGTACGAACGCCAGCTCATCAACACCCAGCTTGTCGGCGAGTTCCGCTTCGACCGGCTGAAGGTGGATCTGCGCGGCGGCTATGCCAATTCGCAGCGCGAGGCGCCCTATGAACGCAGCTTCACCTATGTCCGCTCGAACCTGCCGCTCGCGCAGGATCCGGTCGGCAACAAGTTCGTCAATGACCTTGGCGGCAACCGCGGCGGCGCGAATATCGCCTTTTCCGACCTGAACGAGGATCTCTGGTCGGGCGGTATTGACCTGTCCTACGAGCTCGCCCCGCGCATTTCGGCGACGGTCGGCTATGCCTATAGCGACACGCATCGCGTTGCGGTGCGCCGCGCTTTCCAGATCCGCGGATCGAATCTGCCGATCGCCGTCCAGCAGCTGCGTCCCGACTATCTGCTGTCCGACGCCACGATCCAGCTTTACGATATCACGCTGATCGAATCGTCGGCGCAGGACGGCACGGCCGCCTTTGATGCCGACCTGGTCACCCACGCGGGCTATGCGCAGATCCAGGCCGAGCTGTTTTCGGGCGTCAATATCAATGCGGGTGTCCGGTACGAGGACGGCAGGCAGAGCGTGGCGCCGATCGACCTGTTCGGCACCGGCGGCAGCGCGATCGTCGAAACCAGCCTGAACAA
>JAHCKJ010000153.1 GCA_026125835.1 Sphingopyxis sp. | reverse complement strand
TCGGAGCCGCGGGCGACGCGGCGCAGGCCTATGTCGTCGCGCACGAGGTCGGCCATCATATCCAGACGATCAGCGGCATTTCGAACCAGGTCCGCCAGGCACAGGCGCGCAGCTCGCAGGCCGAGGGAAACCAGCTTCAGGTTCGCATGGAACTGCAGGCCGATTGTTACGCCGGCGTCTGGGCCGCCCGTGCGCGCAACAGCGCGGGACAGCCGGTGATGGAAGCAGGCGACATGGAAGAGGCGATGCGCGCCGCGAGCGCCATCGGCGACGATACGCTGATGCGCGCGGCAGGCCAGCGCCCGATGCCCGAAAGCTTTACCCACGGCACCAGCGAACAGCGCATGAGCTGGCTGCGCCGCGGCCTGCAAACGGGGGATCCGCGCCAGTGCAATACGTTCGACGTCGCCATCTGATCGCGGCGCTGGCGGCGGCGCTTGCCGCCACACCCGCGGCGGCAGAGACGCTGTATCTCGAAACCGGGCGGCTGATCGACGGCGTCACCAACGACGTCCGCACCGGCCAGTGCATCACGATCGCGGCCGAACGGATCAAGGCGGTCGAGCCGTGCGGCTCGACGCCCGCGGGCGCCAGGCGGCTTGACTGGTCCGCCTTCACCGTGCTGCCCGGGCTGATCGACCTGCACACCCACCTCGCCGATCTTGGCCAGAGTGCCGACCTGGCCGCGCCGATCAAGGCTTCGCCTGCCGAAACCGCGCTCGTCGGCGCGCGCAATGCGCGCGTGACGCTCGACGCCGGTTTTACCAGCGTGCGCGACGTCGGCACCTACCGCGGGCTGACCGACGTGGCGCTGCGCAACGCGATCGACCGCGGCGACGTGCCGGGACCGCGGATGTGGGTCGCGGGCGCCTATATCACCATCCCGAAAGGCGGCGGCGAACTGAACGGCGTGGTGCCGAACGAAGAACTGCCCGCCGACATGCGCCTCGGCGTCGCGGCGACACCCGAAGAGGCGGCACAAAAAACGGCGTTCCTGCTCGATAGCGGGGCCGATTTCATCAAGACCATTGCTACCGGCGCGGTGCTCGCGATCGGCACCGAACCGGGAGCCGTCGAAATGAGCGAAGCCATGCTGCGCGCCGTGGTCGAGGTCGCCCACGCCCGCGGCAAGCGCGTGACCGCCCACGCCCACGGCGCCGACGGCATCAAGAACGCGATCCGCGCCGGGGTCGACAGCATCGAACATGCCAGCATTGCCGACGAGGAAGCGCTGCAAATGGCGAAAGCGCGCGGCACCTGGCTGTCGATGGACATTTATAACGGCACCTATATCGACGAGGAAGGCACACGCGAAGGCTGGCCCGAGGAATATCTGCGCAAGAACCGCGAGACGACCGACACCCAGCGCGCCGCCTTTCGCCGCGCCGTCGAATTGGGGGTCAATATCGGCTATGCGACCGATGCGGGTGTGTATCCGCACGGCCTCAACGGCCGCCAGTTCCGCAACATGGTGCGTTTCGGCATGACGCCGACGCAGGCGATCCAGTCGGCGACGGGCCGCGCCGCCGAGGCGATGGGCCGGGGCGACATCGGTGCGATCGTGCCGGGCCGGTTTGCCGATCTGGTCGCAGTGAAAGCCGACCCGCTTGTCGACATCGCAGTGCTCGAAAAGATCGATCATGTGATGAAAGGCGGCGTTGTCGTCCGTTAGTCCGTCCAGCTTGTAATTCTGTACAGAAAATAGTACATATGCCGCACAGGAGACCGTTATGGACGTCACCACCTATTCCGATGCGCGCGCCAATCTGAAAGGATTGATGGATCAGGTTGTCCATAATCGCACCCATGTCATCATCACCCGGCAAAAGGCGGGATCGGTGGTCATGATTTCGCTCGAGGACTGGAACGCGATGGAAGAGACGTTGCACCTGCTGTCGACGCCAACCAATGCCACCCGCCTGCGCGATGCGGTCAAACAGCTCGATACCGGTAAGGGAAGCGAACACAAACTGGCGATACCGTGAAGATCGTTTTCGCCGATGCGGCGTGGGACGATTATCGCTACTGGCTCAACGCCGACCGCAAGACGCTGGAACGACTGAATGCGTTGATCGAAGAATGCCGCCGCAGTCCATTCAAGGGAACCGGAAAGCCCGAACCGCTGAAAGGTGACCTCAAGGGCTGGTGGTCGCGACGGCTGACGAAGGAAGATCGGATCGTCTACCGTGTCGACGGCAAGGGCGACGATCAGCAGTTACAAATCGCGCAATGCCGCTTTCATTATTGATTGCAATGCGCTTGCGCGCGGCCTGAGCATCGCTAAACCGCAATTATGCGACACCATATCCTGACCAGCGCCATCGCGCTCACCGCCGCCCTGTCCAGCCCTGCCCTTGCCCGTCCGATGACCGAGGTCGATCTGGCAACGCTCAACCGGGTTGCCGCGCCAGCGGCGTCACCCGACGGCCGCTGGATCGCCTATCAACTGACCGAGACGGCGCCGGGCAGCTACAAGCGCTCGACCGGCCTGTGGCTTGTCGATCGCAATGCGAAGAACGTCGCACCGGTGCGCGTCGCCGATGTTCCCGAAAAGAACGAGAGCGCCCCCGCCTTTCACCCCGACGGCAACCTCTATTTCCTCTCGAACGCCAGCGGCAAGAGCCAGGTGTGGCGCGTCGACGCCAAAGCTGGCAGCGGCGCGACGCAAGTGACCGACACCAAGGCCGACGTGTCGGGATTCAAGATTTCGCCCGACGGCACCAAATTGCTCGCCTGGGGCGATATCGCGCGCGAATGCGCCGATTTCGGCTGCGACGCGCAGGACAAAGGCGAACTGCCCGGCCCGGGAACGGGTCGCCATTACAAAAATGGTGTGGGCTTCGTGCGCCACTGGGACAGCTGGCAAACCCCCGGCACCTACAGCCGCCCGTTCGTGTTTAACCTGGACGCCGGAAAGGCAACAACGCCGCGCGCGGTCGATGCCGGGCTGACCGGCGACAGTCCGTCGAAGCCTTTCGGCGGCGGCGAGGAACTCGCATGGGGCGCCGACAGCCGCACGGTGTTTTTCACCCTGCGCAAAGCCGACAAGGACGAGCCGCGCTCGACGAACCTCGACATCTACAGCTGGCTGGTCGACAGCCGGATGATGCCGGTCAATCTGACCGCCGACAATCAGGCCACCGACACCCTCCCCGCGCCGTCGCCCGATGGAAAATGGCTCGCCTATGCCGCGATGACGCGCCCGGGTTACGAGGCCGATCGGCAGGTGCTGATGCTGCGCAATCTGGCCAGCGGCGAAACGAAAAAACTGACCGAAGCGTGGGACCGTTCAGTGGGCTCGATCGCCTGGGCGCCCGACGGCAAGGCGCTCTACGTCACCGCGCAGGACGTTCTCGACCATCCCGTTTTCCGCGTCGATGTGAACAGCGGAAAGGTCGAAAAGCTGAAGGCGACGACCGACCAATGGGAAGGCAATATCAACGATGTCACGCCGCTCCCCGGCGGCGCACTGCTCTATTCGCGCAACAGCGTGGCGGTGCCGACCGACCTGTGGACGCGCGATGCCAAGGGCAAGGTGACGCGACTGACCGACGTCAACCGGGCGCAGCTGGCCGACATCGATCCGGTCAAGGTGGACCGGCTGAAATTTGCCGGCGCCAACGGCGAAACGGTGTGGGGACAGATCGTCAAACCCGCTAATAACGCGGGCAAGCTGCCCGTCGCGTTTCTTGTCCATGGCGGGCCGCAGGGCAGTTTCGGCAACAGCTGGTCGACGCGCTGGAACCCGCGGCTGTTTGCGGCGCCGGGCTATGCCGCTGTGTCGATCGATTTCCACGGCTCGACGGGGTATGGGCAAGCCTTCACCGACAGCATCAATCGCGACTGGGGCGGCAAACCGCTCGAGGACCTGAAACTTGGACTCGCGGCGGCGGGCAAGCAGGATGCCGGCATCGACACCGCGAACGCCTGCGCGCTCGGCGGCTCCTATGGCGGTTACATGATGAACTGGATCGCGGGCAATTGGCCCGACGGCTTCAAATGCCTGGTCAACCACGCCGGGGTGTTCGACCTGCGCGCGATGGCGTTCGAGACCGAGGAAACATGGTTCGACGAATGGGACCATGGCGGCCCCTGGTGGGAGCGCACCGATGCCGAGAAGTGGAACCCGGTCAACCATGTGACCAAATGGAAAACCCCGATGCTGGTGATCCACGGCGAAAAGGATTTCCGTATCCCCTACAGCCAGAGCCTCGCCGCGTTCCACGCGCTGCAGCGGCAGGGCATCGAAGGCGAGCTGCTGATGTTCCCCGACGAAAACCACTGGGTATTGAAAGGCCAGAACAGCGTCCAATGGTATCAGACGGTGTTCGGCTGGCTGGGCAAGCATTTGAAGAAATAGCTCCCGTCGTCGCCCCCGCGCAGGCGGAGGCCGCTGGAGGTTTACGCGACGAAGAAGGGTGAGGCCGACAACGGCCTCGCCTGCGTGGGGGCGACCGTGTCCATCGCCGGATGACAAGCCGCGCCATTGCCCCCTTGCCGCGCCGCACCATGGCTGGCAAAGCGCGCCGCATTATGCCGATGGAAAAAACATTCGATCCCGCCGCAATCGAGGCGAAATGGGCCACTGAGTGGGAAAGCCGCGGGCTGTTTCGCCCCGCGCGCCCCGACGCGACGCCGTTCACGATCGTCAACCCGCCGCCGAACGTCACCGGCGCGCTGCACATCGGCCATGCGCTCGACAACACGTTGCAGGACGTGCTGATCCGCTATGAGCGGCTGCGCGGCAAGGATGCGCTGTGGGTCGTCGGCATGGACCATGCCGGCATCGCGACGCAGATGGTCGTCGAACGCCAGCTGGAGGCGCGGCAGGACAAGCGCACCAACTACACGCGCGAAGAGTTCGTCGAGAAAGTGTGGCAGTGGAAGGCGGAAAGCGGCGGCCAGATCACCGGCCAGCTCCGCCGCCTCGGCTGTTCGATGGACTGGAGCCGCGAGCAGTTCACGATGGACCCGCATTTCACCCGCGCGGTGGTCAAGGTGTTCGTCGACCTCCACAAAAAGGGGCTGATTTATCGCGACAAGCGCCTCGTGAACTGGGATCCCAAGCTCAAGACGGCGATTTCGGACCTTGAGGTCGAGACGCATGAGATTCAGGGCGGCTTCTGGCACTTCAAATATCCGCTCGCCGACGGCGTGACGCTGGACGATGGCCGCGATTATATCGAAGTGGCGACGACGCGCCCGGAAACGATGCTCGCCGACATGGCGGTCGCGGTGCACCCCGAGGATGCGCGCTACAAGAGCGTGATCGGCAAGGACATCCTCCAGCCGATCACCGGGCGCCGCTTCAAGATCGTCGCCGACGAACATGCCGACCCCGAACTCGGCAGCGGCGCGGTAAAGATTACGCCCGGACATGATTTCAACGACTTCGACGTCGGCAAGCGCGCGGGCTTCAAGCCCGGCGAAATGCTTAACATGCTCGACGGCGATGCGAACGTCATCCAGACCGCCGACGGGCTGATCCCCGAGGAATATCTCGGCCTGCACCGCTTCAAGCGCGACGGCAAGGACGGCGCGCGGGAACTCGTCGTTACGCGGATGAAGGAACTCGGATTCCTGATCCCGTACACCGACAAAGACGGCGGCGAGCATG
>JAHCKJ010000152.1 GCA_026125835.1 Sphingopyxis sp. | reverse complement strand
CGTTCTTGCAGGCCAGTCCCACCACCACCACCAGCGCAACCTGCGTGAACAGGTTCAGGTCACCCGGTTGGCCGAACAGCCCCTGCCTCGACAGCGCGAGCCCCGCCAGCGCCGACAGGATGCACATCGGCACGATCAGGATGATGGCCAGCGGCAGGCTCCAGCTCTCGTACAGCGCGGCCAGCACCAGGATGACCAGCACAACAGAGAGCGTCAGCACGGCCACCAGCGTGGGAACGCGCAAATCGGTGCCAGGCACGGCGACATCGCGGGTGAGCCGGTCCTGGTAGGAGAGCTCGGTCCATTCGTACGTCATGCCGCGAGGCAGTGAGCGCAGCAGGCGCTCCATCTCGGCCTCGGCCGCTCCGCTGGAGTAGCCGGCCTTCGGCGCGCCGTTGAAATCGGCCGATGGAAAGCCGTTGAAACGCGTGACGCGCGTGGGGCCGAACGTCGGATCCACCTTCAGCAGGGCACCCAACGGCACCATCTCGCCGGTGGCGTTGCGCGTCTTCAACTCCGGTATGTTGTCTGCGCTGGCGCGGTGCGCCGCATCGGCTTGAACGATCACTTGATAGGTGCGACCGAACCGGTTGAAATCGGTCACATACAGCGAGCCGAGATTGATCTGCAGCGTGTCGTAGACGTCGCGCAACGCCACGCCCATCTGCTTGGCCTTGACGCGATCGACGTCGGCGTAGAGTTGGGGGACATTGATGTCATAGGTCGAATACGGTGTGCCGACCTTGGATTCCGGTTTGGTCTGTACCTGCGCCAGCACCTCGAGCACGGCACCGAACAGAGCCTGCTCGCCCTGCCCGGTGCGATCCTGCAGCTGGAGCTTGAAGCCGCCGACATTGCCCAGCCCGTCGACTGCAGGCGGCGGCACAACGAACAGACGCGCCTCGCCGATCTGCTGAATCGCGCCGTTGACCTTCGCGAGGATCGCGTCCTTGGACAGGCTCGGCGAGCGTCGTTCCTCGAAGGGCGACAACCCAAAGAAGATGATTCCCTCGTTCGTCGCTGCGGAGAAGCCGGCGATCGACAGCCCGGGATACGCGCTCGCCTCGATGATGCCCGGCACTGCCAACGCGATCTCGGTCATCCGCCGGATCACCTGCTCGGTTCGATCCAGCGTCGAGCCAGCCGGCAGTTGGACGATGCCGATCAGGTACTGCTTGTCCGGTGCAGGCACGAAGCCCGTCGGCACGCGCACGAAAAGCAGCGCCGTCGTGATCAGCAGCACGCCGTAGGCCGCGATCGCCAATGATTTGCGTCGAAGCAAGCCCGTGACGCCACGCCCGTAAGCCGTGCTGCCCCGGTGGAAGAAGGCGTTGAATCGCCTGAAGAACCGGCCAAATAATCGATCGATGCCGCGCGACAAGGCGTCCTTCGGAGCATCGTGCGGCCGCAGCAGCAGCGCCGCCAGCGCTGGCGACAGCGTCAGCGACGTGATCGCCGAGATCACCGTCGAGATGGCGATCGTGGCCGCGAACTGCTTGTAGAACTGGCCCGACAAGCCGGGCACCAGCGTCAGCGGCACGAATACAGCGCACAACACGAGCGCAATCGCGACGATCGCACCGCTCACCTCGCGCATGGCCTTCAAGGTGGCCTCAAGGGGTGTCATCCCGTCTTCCAGGCTGCGCTCGACGTTCTCCACCACGACGATCGTGTCGTCGACCACGATGCCGATCGCCAGCACCAGCCCGAACAGGGTCAGGGTGTTGATGCTGAACCCGGCGAGATAAAAGATCGCAAAGGTGCCCAGCAGCACGACCGGAACCGCGATCGCGGGGATCAGCGTCGCGCGCCAGCTTTGCAGGAACACGAACATGACGATGATGACCAGGACGATCGCCTCGAACAGCGCCTTCTGCACCTCGCTGACCGACAGGCGGATAAAGGTGGTCGTGTCGTTGATATAGGCATAGTCCAGCCCGTCGGGCATATTCTGCGCCAGTTCGGCCATGCGCGCCTTGACCCGCTCGACCGTCGCCAGCGCGTCGGCGCCGGGCGACAGCGAAATGGCCATGCCCGAACTCGGCTGCCGGTTCAGCCGCCCGACCGAATTATAGCTTTCGGCGCCGATTTCGACCCGCGCGACATCGCGGATCCGCACCGCCGACCCGTCGGGCAGCGTTTTCAGCAGGATGTTGCGAAATTCCTCGGGCGTCTGCAGGCGTGACTGCGCGGTCACGGTGGCGGTCAGCAACTGGCCCTGCGGCGCCGGCAGACCCCCAACCTCGCCCGCCGCGACCTCGCTGTTCTGCGCGGTGATCGCCGATACGACGTCGCCCGGCATCAACGCCACGGCGGCCAGCCGCTGCGGATTGAGCCAGATCCGCATCGCATGCGGCGAGCCGAAGATATTGACGTCACCGACGCCTTCGACGCGCGACAGCGGATCCTGGATGTTGGTGGTCAGATAATCGGACACGTCGTAATTCGACCGTGTCCGCGTCTTGTCGAATACGCTGACGATCAGCAGCGTGTCCGAATTGGATTTGCTGACCCGCACCCCCTGCTGCTGCACCTGCTGCGGCAAACGCGAGACCGCCGATTCGATCTTGTTCTGGACCTGCACCTGCGCGATGTCGGGGTCGGTTCCCTTGTCGAAGATCGCGGTGATGCTCGCCTGTCCGCGCGAGCTCGACTGCGAGCTGAAATAGAGCAGCCCGTCGATTCCGGTCAGTTGCTGTTCCAATATCTGGGTGACGCTGTTCTCGACCGCTTCGGCCGATGCGCCGGGATAGCTGGCGCGGATGTTCACCTGCACCGGTGCGATGTCGGGATATTGCTCGATCGGCAGCGCGCGCAGCGCGCCGAGCCCGGCGAGCATGACGACGATCGCCAGCACCCAGGCAAAAATCGGCCGGTCGATGAAGATCCGTGACATGGGGGGCTATTTACCCTTTTCGGCTGTCTTGGCCGCCGCGGGAGCCCCGACCCGTTGCGGACTGCCGGCGGGGACGGGGCGGATGTCGGCACCGTCGCGCAGATTGCCGACCCCTTGTGTGATCACCCGGTCACCGGCCTTCAGCCCGTCGGTGACGATCCAGCTGCCGCCGATCGTCCGCTCGGTCGCGATCTTGCGGCGCACCGCCTTGTTGTTCTGCCCCGCCAGATAGACAAAGGCCGATCCGTCGAAGTCGCGCTGCACCGCCGGCTGCGGGACCAGAATTGCGTTGGGATCGACCGCCTGCTCGAAGGTTGCGGTTACAAACATGCCGGGCAGCAGCAGCCCCTGGGGGTTGGGGAAACGCGCGCGCAGCGTCACCGTCCCGGTCGACTCGTTCACCGTCATTTCGGAAAATTCGACGGTGCCGGTCAGGCCATAGGCGCTGCCGTCCTCGAGCCGCAGCCGCACCGCGGCGCTGCCCGGCGCAACGCCGCCGTTCGTGGTGGCTTGACGCAGCGCCGTCAGTTCGGCGCTCGACTGCTGCATGTCGACATAGATCGGATCGATCCGCTGGATGGTGGTCAGCGCCGCCGCCTGGTTGGCACTCACCAGCGCGCCGGGGGTGGCAAGGCTGCGGCCGATCCGTCCGCTGATCGGCGCGGTGATCGTCGCGTAGCGCAGCGTGATCCGCGCGGTTTCGAGCGCGGCGGCATTTTGCGCGACGGCGGCGCGCGCCACCCGTGCGTCGGCCAGCGCGTCGGTATAATCCTGCTCGGCGATCGCCTGCATCTTGGCGAGCGGGGCAAAACGGCGGACGCGCTCGTCGGCCGCCTGGGCGGCGGCGCGCGCGCTGGCAAGGTTCGCCGCCGCCTGGTCGACCGCGGCCTGATAGAGGCTGGCGTCGATCTGGTAGAGCGGCTGGCCGGCGCGGACAAAACCGCCCTCGGTAAACAGGCGGCGGCGGATCAGGCCGTTCACCTGCGGCCGCACTTCGCTGGTCTCGAAGGCTACCGTGCGCCCGCCGAGCGAGGTGGTGACCGGCACCGCCTCGACCTTCGCCACAACAAAGCCGACTTGCGGCGCGCCGCGGCCGCCCTTGCTATTGTCGTCCGATCCCGAACAGGCGGCGAGCAGCAAGGTCGCAGCACCCAACAAACCGGTCAGCAGCGCACCCTTTTCCGGCATAAATTCATTCTCGTCATGGACTGCCAGCAATGGCGGGGGGAGGAATCGCGCCTATTCAACCCATTGGTTCGTCGCGTGCAAGCGCAATGCGGGATTTGCGACAAATTACGACAACTTTATCCCGCGCGGGGCTCAGTTTTCGACCAGCAACGCGCGGGCGTCGCGGACTTCCGCGTCGAGCCAGTCGATAAACGCGCGGATGCGCGGCTGCGGTGCGATATCGCGGTGGAGCGCGAGCCAGAAGCTGCGGCCGATCACCTGTTCGGGTCGCACCCGGACCAGCGCCGGATCGCCGGCGGCGAGGAAGCAGGGCAGGACACCGACCCCCGCGCCGCCCGCGATCATCCGCCGCTGCGCCAGGATCGACGAGGAACGGACGTGGGCGCGCAGCCCCGGCTCGATCTCGCCAAGATAATCGAGTTCGGGGGCGTAGAGGATGTCTGGAATGTAGCCGATGACCGGAATGTCCGTGCGCGACAGCGGTACCGACGCGATCCTTTCGTGCCACTCCGGGCGGTCGGCGGGGGCGTAGAGGCCAAGGCGATAATCGGCCAGCTTGCGGGTGATCAGCGGGCCTTTGCGCGGCCGCGCGAGCAGCACCGCCATATCGGCCTCGCGCCGCGACGGGTTGAGGAAGCCCGACGAGGCGACCAGGTCGATCTCGAGCTCGGGATGCGCGGCGACGAAGCCTGCCAGACGCGGTGCGATAAAGCTGTTGCCGAAGCCTTCGGATACACTGACGCGCAGCTGTCCCGACAGCGCCGACCCGCCATCGTCGGCCTTGTGAATGCGCGCCGCCGCCGCCGCCATCGCTTCGGCGTGCGGGACGAGCGCGCGGCCTGCCGCGGTCAGCACAAAACCCGTCGGCGCGCGCTCGAACAGGGTTTGCTGGAGCGCGGCTTCGAGCGCGCTGACCTGCCGGCTGACCGTCGTCGCGTCGACATGCAGCGCCGCCGCCGCGCGCGCGAGGGTGCCGTGGTGCGCAACCATCAGGAAATATTGCAGCTTGTCCCAGTCCATATGGCTGCAATTATGCAGGATAATCCTGCAAGTCTATCCCTTGCAATCGCAGCGCAACTCGGCTGTTGCAGCAGCAACATCTTTTGGGAGACTCGGGATATGCGACAGATCGACCACCATATCGTCGGCGGCGCCGGCGGCAGCAGCCGTTTTGCCGATGTCCTCGACCCCAATAATGGCGGTGTACAGGCGCAGGTCGCGCTCGGCGACCGCGCGATCCTCGACCGTGCCGTCGCCGCTGCGAAGGCCGCACAGCCCGCCTGGGCCGCGACCAACCCGCAGCGGCGCGCGCGCGTGATGTTCGAGTTCAAGCGCCTCGTCGAAGCCAATATGAACCAGCTCGCCGAAATGCTGTCGGCCGAACATGGCAAGGTGATCGCCGATTCAAAGGGCGATATCCAGCGCGGTCTTGAAGTGGTCGAATTCTGCTGCGGCATCCCGCATGTGCTGAAGGGCGAATATACGCAGGGCGCGGGTCCCGGCATCGACGTCTATTCGATGCGCCAGCCGGTCGGCATC
>JAHCKJ010000151.1 GCA_026125835.1 Sphingopyxis sp. | reverse complement strand
GAACGATGTCGCAGTCGACGTCACCGGGCTTGATGGCGCGCCGCGCTTGGCCGGTGCGGCGAAGGCGGTGCTGCCCGCGGCGCTCGCGATCCCGCTGCTCTTTGCGGGCTGGGCGTGGCTCGTGGGCGGACGCAGCGCGCCGCTGCCCGCGACGATGACGGTCGAGGCGCCGCGCGGCTGGAGCGAAGCGCGCGCCGAGGGCATGGCGTGGACGCCGCGCTTCGACGGCGCCGACCAGCGGCTGCTGCGGCATTTCACCGATGCCAAGGGACGCCGCGTGACGGTAGCGATCGGCGGTTACGAACGTCAGGCCGAAGGGCGCGAGGTCGTGGCGTTTGGGCAGGGCGCGGTCGATCCGGACAGCAAATGGGCGTGGAGCGCGTCCTTGGCCGCGGTCGAGGGCGCGCGGACCGAACGACTGTTGCACCCCGGCCCGGTGCTGCGCGATGCGGCGACCTGGTATGTCGTGGATGGCGTGGTGACCGGCGATCCGCGACGGGCGAAGCTGGCGGGGCTGAAGGCGCGGCTGCTCGGCGGCGATCCGCGTGCGCTGTCGCTGATCGTGTCGAGCGAGGCGGGGCTGGGCGGGCGCGATGCGGTGGAGGATTTCGTTTCCGCGTCGGGCGGGGCCAAAGCGATGGCTGACCGCGCGCTGAAAACCCGCTAGGCCTTGGAGCCAGAACCTCCTCAATGCGCGTTCGAGGTTTGAAGCGATTTTGTTCAGGGCAAGAAGGCAAGGCGAAGGCATATGAGAATATTCCAAGGCTTGCCGACGCAGCCATGGACAAAATCGGTCAAATCCCGAAGGGGCGTCGAAATGGCTTCGATCTCGAACAGAAATGCCCTTGAAAACAGAACCACTGTTCCCGGCGGGCATTTCTGCCCGACATCTTCGCCATTTCGACGCCTCGAACGCGCATTGAGGAGGTTCTGGCCCTGATATGTGTGGGATCGCGGGCATCTATCATCTCGAAACGGCCAAGCCCGTCGATCCGGCGCGGCTGCGCGCGATGCTGTCGCCGATGCAGCACCGCGGCCCCGACGGATCGGGCGAGTGGACCGCAGCGGGGGTCGGTCTCGGTCATTTGCGCCTGTCGATTATCGACATCGAAGGCAGCCCGCAGCCGATGGCGAGCGACGACGAAGCGGTGACGCTCACCTACAACGGCGAAATCTATAATTTCCGCGAGTTGCGCACCGAGCTGGAGGATCGCGGCCACCGGTTCCGCACCAGCGGCGATACCGAGGTTATCATCGCGGCGTGGCGGCAATGGGGGCCGGATTGCCTGTCGCGGCTGAACGGCATGTTCGCCTTTGCGATCCACGATCATCAGCGCGGTTGCCTGTTCCTGGCGCGCGACCGCTTGGGGGTGAAGCCGCTGCATTATGCGCGGCTGTCGGACGGATCGGTGGCGTTTGCGTCCGAGCTGAAAGGACTGCTGCGCAATCCGTTGCTGCGGCAGGAAGCGAACCTGACCGCGATCGAGGACTTCCTGGCTTTTGGTTATGTCCCCGACGACAATTGCATTGTCGCGGGGGTCGAGAAGCTGGCCGCGGGCCATTATCTGCTGCTCGAACGCGGCAAACCCGTGCCCCCGCCAACGCGCTGGTGGGCACCCGATTTTTCAAAACGCATCCGCGCAAGCGAGGGCGAGGCGGCCGAGCATCTCGTCCACCTGATGCGCGCCGCGGTGACCGACCGCATGGTCGCCGACGTGCCGCTCGGCGCGTTCCTGTCGGGCGGGGTCGACAGCAGCGCGGTGGTTGCCTTGATGGCCGAGGCGAGCGCGAAGGCGGTCAAGACCTGCACCATCGGTTTCGATCAGGCGGCGCTCGACGAGACCGCATACGCCCGGCAAATCGCCGAGCGTTTCGCGACCGACCACCGCACCCGCACCGTGTCGTCAGGCGATTTCGGTTTGGTCGACACGATCGCCGATCATTTCGACGAGCCCTTTGCCGACGCGAGCGCGCTGCCGACATACCGCGTGTGCGAACTGGCGCGCGAAGAGGTGACGGTTGCGCTGTCGGGCGACGGCGCTGATGAAGCCTTTGCGGGATACCGGCGGCTGGTGTTCCAGCATCAGGAGGAGCGGCTGCGTGGGCTGATCCCCGGATTTATGCGCCGCGGCGTCCTCGGGCCGCTGGCCAAGGTCTGGCCGCAAATGGACTGGGCGCCGCGCCCGCTGCGCGCGCGCGCGACCTTGGCGAGCCTGTCGAAGAGCGGGGCGGAGGGCTATGCCGAGGCGGTCGGGGTGACCGGGGTGGGGCAACGCGCACGGCTGTTCAACGATGCCGCGCATCTGGCGCTGGGCGATCATGTTGCCGAGGCGCGCTATTGGAAAGCCATGGCCGAAGCCCCGGCGCGCGAGCCGCTCGACAGGGCGCAATATGCCGATCTGATGATCTGGCTGCCCGGCGACATCCTGACCAAGACCGACCGGATGAGCATGGCGGTCAGCCTGGAGGCGCGCGAGCCGTTGCTCGATTACCGGCTGATCGAATTTGCCGCGAGCCTGCCCGCGTCGATGCGCGTCAAGCGCGGGACGGGCAAGGCGATCATGAAGCAGGCGATGGAACGCTATCTGCCGCACGACATCCTGTACCGGCCCAAGATGGGATTTGTGACCCCGGTGTCGCAATGGTTCCGCGGGGCTTTGGTCGAGCAGGCCAGGGGGCTGGCGACGTCGTCGACGCTGGCGCGGTCGGGCTGGTTCGACATGGCCGAAATCGAACGGGTCGTGGCGGCGCACCAGTCGGGGCGGCGCGACCATGGGCGGCTGATCTGGCAGTTTTTCATGCTGGAAAAGTCGCTGGCGAAATTGTTCGGGATTTGAGGATAGTTCGTCATCCCCGCGCAGGCGGGGGCCGCTGTAGGTTTTCGCCGCGAAGCAGGAATAGGCCGCTTGCGGCCCCCGCCTGCGCGGAGGCGACGGTCATTTCAGCCACCCCATTTTAACGCTTCCCTGCTAAGCTCCCGCCGATGACGGTGCATCCCGCCTTTCCCGCCGACGCGGCGCCCGCCGACCCGCTGACGGTGCGTATCGTCGATCCACTCGCGCTGTCGCCCGAACTGGCAGCGGCGTGGGACCGGTTGGCGGCGGATGCAAGCGAGCCCAATCCCTTTGCCGAACGCTGGTGCCTGCAATCGGCGCTGCACCTGCTCGATCCCGAACGGCATGCGCGGCTGGTGATGGTGCGCGACGGCAGCGACGGGCCGGTGATCGGGATCATGCCGATCGCGCTGGCCCATCGCTATGGCCGCCTCCCGCTCCGTCATGTCACGGGCTGGAGCCATCCCAACCATTTCCTGGGGAGCCCGCTGGTGCGCGCGGGGTTCGAACCGCTGTTCTGGTCGATCCTGCTCGGCTGGTGCGACGCGGCGCCTTGGGCGCGCACCTTGCTGCATGTGCCGCGGCTGACCATGGGTGGCCCGCTGTATCGCGCTCTGGTCGACGTCGCGTGGGTGCGCGGCGGCGAGGTCGATGTCGTTCATCGCGAAGAGCGCGCGCTGCTCGAAAGCGACCTTTCACCCGGCGATTACTGGGAGGCCGCGGTCCGCCCGAAGAAGCGCAAGGAACTCCGTCGGCAAGCGAACCGGCTTGCCGAGCTGGGGACGGTCCGCTTTCGCCGGTGGCAGGCGGGCGAGGCAATCGAGGCGTGGGTCGATGCCTTTCTGGAACTCGAGGCAAGAGGATGGAAAGGGCGCGCCGGATCGGCGCTCGCCTGCCAAAGCGATACCGAAGCCTGGTTTCGCGCGATCCTGTCGGGCGCCGCAAGCGCCGGGCGGCTCGACATGCGGGCGCTCGAACTCGGCGACCGGCCGCTGGCGATGCTGGTCAATTTCCTTGCGCCGCCCGGCGGCTTTTCATTCAAGACCGCGTTCGACGAGGATTATGCCCGCTTTTCGCCCGGCGTGCTGTTGCAACAGGCGAACCTCGATCTGCTGGGCGATCCGGCGATTGCCTGGATCGACAGCTGTGCCGCGCCGGATCATCCGATGATCGACAGCGTCTGGCGCGAGCGGCGCGCGCTGGTGTGGGTCAACGCCGCGCTGTCGTCGCCCGGCGACCGGCTTCGCTTTGCCATGTTGACCCGCGCCGAACGCCTCTGGCGCCGTCGCAAGGGTGCCGCCGCCGTCCGAAATGGAATAGAAGACCAGTCATGACCGCGCATCGACCGATCGCCCGAAGCGTTTTTCCGCCCGCCACGCTGGCGCGCGTGGCGGAACTGTATCCGCTGCACGCGGGGCTGCTGCACCACGATCTGCGCGACCACCCGCTGCTGACGATCGAGGCACTGGCCGCGCTGGGCGAAAGCCTGCCCGCGAGCGCGGTCGAATATAATCCCGGCAATGTCCCGGTCGGGATCCGTCCTGAGGACATACCGTCGAACGGCCTGTCGATCGGCGAGACGATCCGTACCATCGACGTGAGCGGCAGCTGGGCGGTGCTCAAGAATATCGAGAATGTTCCGGCGTATCGCGCGCTGCTGATGGACCTGCTCGGCGAGCTCGAACCGGTCGTGGTGCCGCGCACCGGTCCCATGGTCACGCCGCAGGGGTTCATCTTCATTTCGTCGCCCGGTTCGATCACGCCTTATCATTTCGACCCCGAACATAATATCCTGCTGCAATTGCGCGGCACCAAGGTGATGAATGTGTGGCCATCGGGCGACGAACGCTTTGCCGGGCGGCGCGAGCACGAGCGTTACCACACCGGCGGCCACCGCAACCTGCCGTGGGATGATGCGTTCGAGGGCGAACAGCAAAAGGTGGCGCTGGCCCCGGGCGATGCGGTGCTGATGCCGGTCATGGCGCCGCATTATGTCGCCAACGGCGACGCGCCGTCGATCTCGCTGTCGATCACCTGGCGTAGCGAATGGAGTTACCGCGAGTCCGAGGCGCATGTCGCCAACGCCGCGCTGCGACGCCTTGGGCTGAACGCCGCGATGCCGCCGCGCTGGCCGGACCATGCACGCGTCAAGACGTTCGGATGGCGAGCGGCGCGCAAGCTCGGGCTTGTCGAATGACAGATCGCTTTCCAACGCAGCCATTTGCCGCTATGGGCGCGCATCATTTTAAAGCGAAACCCATTGAGGACTGATGGCGAAAGAAGAACTTCTGGAAATGCGCGGCCAGGTGGTCGAACTGCTGCCCAACGCGATGTTTCGCGTCAAACTGGAAAACGACCACGAAATTCTGGGCCATACGGCCGGAAAGATGCGCAAGAACCGCATCCGCGTGCTGGTCGGTGACGAAGTGCTCGTCGAACTTACCCCCTATGACCTGACCAAGGGCCGCATCACCTATCGCTTTATGCCGGGTCGCGGTGGCCCCGGACCGCAATAATGCCGTCCGGCGCGGCGGATCGGCCGCGCGCATGAAACTGGTCCTGGCCTCCACATCGCCGCGCCGCCGTGAATTGCTGGAGCGCATCGGGGTAACCCCGGCACGTATGGCGTCGCCCGACATCGATGAAACGCCGCTGCCGCGCGAATTGCCGCGCGACTATGTCACCCGGCTTGCCATGGGCAAGGCGCTGGCCGTCGAACGCGCGCCGGACGAGGCGGTGCTGGCCGGCGATACCACCGTCGCAGTCGGGCGCCGCATTCTGGAGAAGCCCGTCGACGAGGCGGATCTGCGCCG
>JAHCKJ010000150.1 GCA_026125835.1 Sphingopyxis sp. | reverse complement strand
CCTGCAGCAAGGTCAGCCCGATCGAATGGAAGAACACGCCGATTTCGGGATTGAGCGGTGCGCCGCCCGACACCAGCGCCTTCATCCGGCCGCCGAAACGCTTCTGGATTTTGGGCCGGAACAACTTGTCGAGGATCAGGTCGACCGGGCGGTCGAGCACCCCCAGCCGCCGCTCATAATCCTTTTCGCCGACGCGCAGCGCCTGCCCCAGCATCCAGTTCGCCAGCTTGCCCTGTTTTTCGACCGACTTGATCATCCGCGCACGGATCACCTCGAACAGCCGCGGCACGACGACCATGATCGTCGGGCGCGTTTCCTCGATGTTCGAGACGAGCTTTTCCAGGCCTTCGCTGTAGTAGATTTGCGCGCCGACCATGATCGGCAGGAACTGGCCGCCCGAATGTTCATAGGCGTGGCTGAGTGGCAGGAACGACAGGAACACCTCTTCGTCGCCGATGCCGAAATCGTTGACCAGCACCTCGGCCGCGCCCGCGGCATTGTGCAGGATCGCGCCATGATGCTGCATCACCCCGCGCGGCGCCCCGCCGGTGCCGCTGGTATAGATCAGGCAGGCGGTATCCTCGCGCTTCATCGCCGCGCCGCGCGCCTGCGCCTCGGCCAGCCAGGCCTCGCCGCCCTGCACCAGCCCGTCCCAGTCATGCACCGCGACATCGCCCTGCTGCCCGACGCGCAGACTTTCCATGCTGATAACGATGTTCGCGTCGGACCGCATGACCGCGGGCATCAGCGTGCGCGCCAGCTTGGCGGTCGACACGATCACCGCGCGCGCGCCGCTGTTGTCCAGGATATGCTGGTGATCGCGTTCGGTGTTGGTGGTGTAGGTCGGCACCGTGATGCAGCCGGCGGCCATGATGCCCAGGTCGGCGATGCACCATTCGGGACGGTTCTCGCTGACCAGCACGACGCGGTCGCCGTCCTTCAGTCCCATTTCGCGCAGATTGTGCGCCAGCGCCGCGACCTGGTTGGCGACCTGTCGCCAGCTCAGCGGTTGCCACGCACGATCGGCCTTGCGCCACAGGAACGGGTCTTCGCCGCCTTTGCCCGCGCGGTCGAAGAACATCGCGACCAGGCTGGAAAAATGGTCGAGATGGGGGTTTTCCAGCTTCATGCCTGTCACTCTCCGCGAATATATATTCTTGTCGTTGCAGCTTACCCCTGCGGCGGCGCGTCATCCACCGCCGATGTGCCGGGGCCGCGCGGGTCGGCGGCGCCGCGCCAAGTGCCGTTGACGCGCTCGACCGCATTCAGTTTCGATCCCAGGTCGGTCGGCGTGATGCTGTAGCCGAAGGGCTGCATCTTTGCCGCGATGGCCTGCCCCGCTTCGATATCCTCGATCAGCACGCCCTTTTCGCCAAAATACAGGTTGGGCAGCTCCATCGCCGATTTGGAGTCGAGCCCCCAGTCGAGCACGCCGACCAGCACCTTCGTCACGTGCATGATGATGCGCTTGCCGCCCGCCGAACCAACCGCCAGGATCGGCTTGTTGTCGGGACCGTAAACGATCGTCGGCGACATCGACGACAGCGGGCGCTTGCCCGCCTGGACGCGGTTGGCGGTCGGAACGCCGTTCACCGTCGGGGCGAGGTCGAAATCGGTGAGCTCGTTATTGAGGAAATAGCCGTTCGCGATCAGGTGGCTGCCGAAAATGCTCTCGATCGTCGAGGTCATCGACACGACATTGCCCGCCTGGTCGACCACGGCAAAATGGGTGGTGCCCTGCTCCGGAATCGGCGGCGCCTCGGCGCGCGGCTTTGCACCCGGCGGCGTGCCGGGTTCATAGCGTCCGGCGGCGCCAAAGGGCGAGATCAGCTGGCGGCGCTCGGCAAGATATTTCTTGTCGAGCAGCCCCGCCACCGGAACGTCGACAAAATCACCATCACCCAGATAGGCACCGCGGTCGGCGTAGGACAGTTGCATCGCTTCGGCTAGGAGGTGCCAGCTCATGGGATTGTCCTTGCCCATCGCCTTCATGTCCCAGCCCTCGATCATGCCGAGGATGCCGAACACCGTCGTCGCGCCCGATGACGGCGGCCCCATGCCGCAAACCTTGTACACGCGATAGGTTGTGCAGACCGCGGGTCGCTCCTTGGCCTTGTAGGCAGCGACGTCCTTCACCGTCAGCGTCGCCTTGTTGCGCGGCGCGTTGGCGACCGCGTCGCTGATCGCCCTTGCGTTGGCGCCGGAATAGAAAGCGTCGGGACCGCGCGCCGCGACGTCGCGCAGCAACGCGGCATAGGCGGGATTGCGGATCCGCGTGCCGACCGGCGCGGGTTTGCCGTCGACATAATAGATGGCGCGCGCATCGGGAAAATCCTTCCACAAGGATTCGAAACGCGTCATCCAGTTGTGCAGCACCGGGGTAACCTCGAACCCCTCCTCCGCCAGCTTGATCGCGGGCTGGAACAGCGCCGACCATTCGAGCTTGCCCCATTTCTTGTGCGCCATTTCCATGAGGCGCATATTGCCGGGAACACCCACCGACAGTCCGCCGGGAATCGCATCCGAATAGCTGCGCGGTTTGCCATCGGGGCCGATGAAGCGGTCGGGTTTTGCCGAGGCGGGCGCCATTTCGCGACCGTCGATCGTCGATATGCTGCCGTCCCTGGCATCGTGATGCAGCATCAGGCCGCCGCCGCCGATGCCGCTCGACTGCGGCTCGACCAACGTCAGCACCGCGACCATGGCCACCGCCGCGTCAGCGGCCGTGCCGCCCTGATGCAAAATCTGCCGCCCCGCCTCGGTCGCGCGCGAGTCAGCGGACGAGGTTACGCCCTGGGCGAGCGCGACAGATGGCAGGGTCAGGGTGGCGAGCGCGACGAGCGGCAGGAATCTTTTCAGCATCGGGCGACTTTGGCGCGCCGTCGGGGTCAAAGCAACCCTGTCAATTTGCCGTTCCCACCGCCTCGCTCACCCGCGCGAACCCGTCGCGCAGCGCCAGCTCTTCCAGCCCGTGCGCGATCCGCGCGGCGAGTCCCGGCCCTTCATAAACCATCGCCGAGTAAATCTGCACCAGGCTGGCCCCCGCGCGGATGCGCTCCCACGCTTGTTCTGCCGAGGCGATGCCGCCCGCGGCAACCAGCGGCACCCGGCCCCCGCCGGCAACGTGGAAATCGCGAACACGCCGGAGCGCCAGATCGGCGAGCGGGGCGCCCGACAGGCCGCCTGCCTCTGACGCGTGGCGCGATGCCAGCGCGGGGCGCGTGATCGTCGTGTTCGAGACGATCACGGCGGCCAAGCCCTTGTCGAGCGCCACGGCGACAATGTCGTCGATGTCGGCGGGCTCCAAATCGGGGGCGACCTTCAGGAACACCGGCTTCGGCGCGCGCGCAGGCTGCGCCGCGGCGACGCCGTCGAGCAGCGCCTCGAGCGCGCCCTTGTCCTGCAACGCGCGAAGCCCCGGCGTGTTCGGCGAACTGATGTTGACCGTCAGATAATCGGCGAGCGGCGCCATCGTCGCCGTACCCTTCGCATAATCGGCGATACGGTCCGCGCTGTCCTTGTTCGCCCCGATGTTGATGCCCAGCGGGACCGGCAAGCCGTGGCGGCGCAGGCACGCAATCCGCGTCGCCGCTGCTTCTTGCCCGCCGTTGTTGAACCCCATGCGGTTGATCACCGCCTGATCCTCGACCAATCTGAACAACCGCGGTCGCGGATTGCCGTCCTGCGGCAGCGGGGTCAGCGTGCCAACCTCGATAAAGCCGAAGCCGAAATGCGGCATTGCGTGGGCAACGCGCGCGTCCTTGTCGAAGCCTGGCGCCAGACCGACCGGATTGGGAAAATTTAGCCCGGCAAATTCGGTCGCGAGCACCGGGCTGGTCAGCGCGCGGCGCGCCCGCGGCAGTGGCTCGAGCGCGCCGAGCGTCAGATTGTGCGCCGCCTCGCCATCGGTGGCGTGAACGATCGGGCGGACCAGCGCGTAGGCGGCATCGGCGGCGGAGGCAAAGATCGACATGGCCCGCCATTGCGCGTCCCGCGCGGCTATGGCAAGCCCCGCCTCAACCTGTTGGGTATCGCCAAAAATCCATCGGAAAAACCGGGAGAAATTCGTGTCGCAGTTTCCAATTATCGCTCGCCTGTCCACCGGCCTCGCGCTGTTAGCCTTGGCGGGCTGCGCGCCCGCGACGATGCAGGAAACGCCCGCCACCGTTACACCGGTGCCGGCCGGTGCGAATCTCGCGCAGTTTTTCGACAATTATGACGCCGCGCAACTGTCGCTCAGCCCGCAGGGCAAAGCGTATCGCGGTATCCGCGACGCCGATTACGGCCGCTGGAACGACGTCGGCGAAGAAGCGGCGGTGGCGAACCACAAATTGCAGCAGGCGACCGCCGCGGCGATGCGCGGCAGTTTCGACCCGGTCACGCTGTCGGCCGACGAAGCGCTGTCGTTCGAGCTGTTCAACGCGCAGGCAGCGCGCGCCGAACGGCTGTTTCCGTTCCGCAACCACGGCTATGTCTTTGACCAGATGAACGGGCCGCAAAGCCAGCTGCCCGCGTTTCTGATCAACATTCACCGCGTCGCCAATGTTGCCGAGGCCGAAGCCTATATATCCCGCATCCGCGGCCTGGGGCCGCTTCTCGACGCACTGAATGCCGAATCGGTGAAGCGCGCCGCCAATGGTGTCCAGCCGCCCAAATGGGTCTATCCCTATCTGATTTCCGACATCGGCAACCTGCAGGGGCCGAACAATGCCGTCGTCGAAGATTTTGCAGCGAAAGTCGCCAGGCTGGAAATTGATGCCGCGGAAAAATCACGGCTGACTGCGGCGGCGAAGGCGGCATGGGCCGACAGCGCGGGCCCCGCCTATGCCCGTTTGCTCGCCGAATTGAAGCGCCAGCAGGCGGTCGCTCCGACGCAGGATGGCGTCTGGCGCCTGCCCGACGGCCAAGCTTATTACGAAGCGCTGCTCGCCAGCTACACGACCACCGACATGACCGCGACCGAGATCCACAACCTCGGCCTGGCGGAAGTCGCGCGCATCCATGGCGAAATGATGGCGATCATGGCAAAGGTCGGCTTCAAGGGGACGCTGCAGCAGTTCTTCGAACATCTGCGTACCGGCCCGCAATATTATCACACGACTCGCGAGGCCTATCTGGCCGAAGTCGATATGCGAATCAAAGCGATGGAAGCGCGGCTGCCGGAATTCTTCAATACGCTGCCGAAAGCCGCGCTACAGGTAAAGGCGGTAGAGGCGTTCCGCGAAAAATCGGCAGGCAAGGCGTTCTACCAGTCGCCCTCGCCCGACGGGTCGCGGCCCGGCACCTATTATGCGAACCTCTACAACCTGCGCGACATGCCCAAGACCGAGTTGGAGGCGCTCGCCTATCACGAGGGCGTCCCCGGCCACCATCTGCAACGCGCCGTGCAGACCGAACTCACCGGCCTGCCGCCCTTCCGCCGCTTCGGCGGGTTCACCGCCTATACCGAAGGCTGGGGGCTTTACTCGGAGGAACTCGGCAAAGACATGGGCTTTTATACCGACCCCTACAGCGATTTCGGGCGGCTCGGTATGGAGCTTTGGCGCGCGTGTCGCCTCGTCGTCGACACCGGCATCCACGACAAACGCTGGAGCCGCGAGCGGGCGATCCAATATCTGAAAGATAATACCCCGAACCCCGACGGCGACATCGAAAAGGCGATCGAACGCTATATCGT
>JAHCKJ010000015.1 GCA_026125835.1 Sphingopyxis sp. | reverse complement strand
CTGCAAGGAGGTCTCCAGCATCGCCAAGCGGGACGGCGGCAAGCGGCTGCTGGGCGGCGCCAAGGATCCGATCACCGCCGGCCTGGCGCTGGAGCAGTTCCTGCCGGCCGACTACTTCGCCAGCACCGGGGCCTCCATGGTGATCCTGGGCGCCGGCGGTTCCGGCACGGCGCTCAGCTGGTACCTGCAGGATCGCCCGGACCGTCCCGAACGGATCACCGTCACCGCCCGCCGCCAGTCGTCGCTGGATCAGCTGCGCGCCATCCACGACGCCCGCGGTACCAGCCCGGACGCGATCGACTACGTGCTCGCCCCGAACCCGGAGGACGCCGACGCGATCCTCGCCGCCCAGCCGGCCGGGACGGTCGTGGTGAACGCCACCGGCATGGGCAAGGACATCCCCGGCTCGCCGCTCACCGACGCCGTCGTCTTCCCCCAGGACGGCTACGCCTGGGAGTTCAACTACCGCGGCTCGCTGGAGTTCATGCACCAGGCCCTGGCCCAGGCCGAGGCCCGCAACCTGACCGTGGTGGACGGCTGGGACTACTTCATCCACGGCTGGTCCCAGGTGGTCGCCGAGGTGTTCGAACTGGAGCTCACGCCAGAGCGCTTCCAGGCGATGTCGAAGGCCGCCTACGAGGTGCGCTGAAATGACCGTCCAGACCGTCCTGGGGCCGGTTCCGGCCGAGTCGCTCGGCCGGGTGGACTACCACGACCACCTGTTCCAGGTGTCCCCCCTGCTGCCGGGTGACGATCTGGACGACGAGGCGGCCTCGTCCGCCGAGGCCGCCTCGCTGCGGGCGAGCGGTTTCGAGACCCTGCTGGACGTCACCCCGGTCGGGCTGGGACGGCGTCCCGAGGCGGTGGCGCGGATCAGCGCCGCCACCGGGCTGACCGTGGTGGCGTCCACCGGCCTGCACCGGCAGGCCCACTACCCGGCGGACGATCCGCTGCGGCAGCTGGACGTCGCCACCAGGACGGCGGTGTTCCTGAGGGAGCTGACCGTCGGCCAGTTGGCGGACGATGCCGAGCTGCGGGCCGGACGCACGGTGGACGAGCTGACGATCGCCCGCGCGCCAGGCGGCGAGCCGATCCTGGCAGGCCTGATCAAGACCGGTATCGACTACTGGAGGATCAGCGCTTTCGAGCGGTCGACGCTGGAGGCCGCCGCCGCCGCGCACCGGCCGACCGACGCGCCGATCGTGGTGCACCTGGAGTACTGCACGGCCGCGCACGAGTTGCTCGACCTGCTGGCGTCCGAGGGGGTGCTGGCGTCCCGGGTGGTGCTGGCCCATGCCGACCGCGACCCCGATCCCGAGTTGCACCTGGAGCTGATCGCACGGGGCGCCTACCTGGGCTACGACGGCATGGCCCGTCCCAAGGGCGACAGCGAGGCGGTGCTGTTGAAGCTGACCGAGGACGTGGTCGCCGGCGGCGGGGTTCACCGCCTGCTGCTGGGCGCGGACGTGGCCCGCGGCAGCCGCTACCTCGCCTACGGCGGGATGCCCGGCCTGGAATACCTCGGCCGCCGCTACGTCCCCCGCCTGCGCCGCCGCCTCGGCGATGCGGCCATGGAGCGCATCCTGGTGGCCAATCCCGCGGAGCTGCTGGCCGGGTAGCTGATCGGCCGAGATCCCGGCCTGCGCCGGGATGACGGATGAAGGAGGACGCTGTTGGGGCTGGCCACGCGGCGGCCCCGCTGCAATAGAAGCGCCATGACTGCCAAGCTCCGTCTCGCGAACCGCACCCACGACATGCTGCCCGTGCTCGGCTTCGTCGCCGCGCTCGCCAGCTTTGTCTTGCCGCTGGGTGCGTGGTTCGTCGCGCTTATCCTGATCGGCGCGATCGTCGCGGCGGTGCATCACGCCGAAGTCATCGCCCACCGCGTCGGCGAACCTTTCGGCACGCTGATCCTCGCGCTGTCGGTGACGGTGATCGAGGTCGGGTTGATCCTGACGCTGATGCAGGCCGAACCCGAAAAGGCACAGACGCTGGCGCGCGATACGGTGTTCGCCGCGGTCATGGTCATCCTCAACCTGCTGATGGGGCTCTGTCTTTTGAGCGGCGCGATCCGCCACCATGAACAGCGTTTCCAGCGCACCGGCATCGGCGCCGCGCTCGCGACGCTCACCGTGCTCAGCGTCGTCGCGCTGGTGCTGCCCAATTTCACCTCGAGCGCCCCCGGGCCTTATTATTCGGCGACCCAGCTCGGCTTTGTCGCGGTGGTCTCGCTGATCCTCTACGCGACCTTTGCGCTGGTCCAGACGGTGCGTCACCGCGACTATTTCCTGCCCGACGGCGACGATCAGGACGAACCCGAAATCCACGCTGCGCCGCCCGGCAACCGGCGCACCGCGCTGTCGGCGGCGCTGCTGCTCGCCAGCCTGGTCGCCGTCGTCCTGCTCGCCAAATTTCTCTCGCCCGTTCTCGGCGCGCTGCTCGCCGAATGGGGCGCGCCGCCCGCGGTGCTGGGGGTGTTGATCGCGGCGGTGATTCTGGCGCCCGAAGGACTCGCAGCGGTGCGCGCGGCGAAGGCGAACCGGCTGCAGACCAGCCTCAACCTCGCGCTCGGGTCGGCGTTGGCGACGATCGGTTTGACCATCCCGGCGGTGGCGATCCTGTCGCTCGCGATCGACCTGCCGATCGGGCTTGGCCTCGACGCCAAGTCGACCGTGCTGTTGTTCCTGTCGCTGATCGTCGCGTCGCAAACGCTGGCGAACGGGCGCACCACGGTGCTGCAGGGGGTGATCCACCTGATGCTGTTCGCAATCTATCTGTTCACGACCTTTGTGCCGTAAAACTGCCGCACCTTATTTTCGTCATGCTGAACTTGTTTCAGCATCCATGGCCGGTGCCCTCGTACAGCGCTGCGTGTGGGGCGAGGTCGGGCCATGGACCCTGAAACAAGTTCAGGGTGACGATGCAAAAAATGACGCCTCACGTCTTCCGCACGAACACCGTCCCCGCGCTATACCCCGCCCCGAACGAACAGATCAGCCCGGTGTCGCCGGGGGCCATGTCGTCATGGTTCAGGTGAAAGGCGATGATCGACCCCGCGCTTGATGTATTGCCATAGGTGTCGAGCACCGTCGGGCTCTCGTCCTCGCTCGCTTCATGCCCCAGCACGCGCTGCGCGATCAGCCGGTTCATGTTGGTGTTCGCCTGATGCAGCCAAAGCCGCCGCATGTCGGCGCCTTCCAGCCCCAGCACCTCCATCTGCTCGACGATCATGTTGGCGACCATCGGCACGACTTCCTTGAACACCTTGCGGCCTTCCTGGACGAACAATTTGTCGGTCTTCGGCCCGTCCTGGTCGATTCCGCCATGCGCGCGGTTGAGGAAGCCGAAATTGTTGCGGATATTGTTCGAGAAAACGGTTTTCAGCTTGGTGCCAAGAATATCCCAATGGCCGACGGGCGCGATAGGCTTGGCCTCGATCAGGATCGCGGTTGCGACGTCGCCAAAGATGAAATGGCTGTCGCGGTCACGCCAGTTGAGGTGCCCCGAACAGATTTCGGGGTTCACCACCAGGACGCTGCGGGCATGGCCCGCACGGATGTAATCGGCGGCGGTCTGGATGCCGAAGGTCGCCGACGAGCAGGCGACATTCATGTCGAACCCGAACCCGTCGATGCCCAGCGCGTCCTGGATCTCGACCGCCATCGCCGGATAGGCGCGCTGCATGTTCGACGCCGCGCACAGCACCGCATCGACGTCGCCCGCGTCGCGGCCCGCGCGCGCCAGCGCGTCCCTGGCCGCGGCAACGCCGATTTCGGCCAGGATCGACAGCTCGTCGTTGCTGCGTTCGGGCAGCCGCGGCGCCATATGTTCGGGGTCGAGAATACCCGCCTTGTCGACAACGAAACGCGATCCGATACCGCTCGCCTTTTCGATGAATTCGACACTCGATTCAGTCAGTTCGGCAATTTCGCCCGCCGCGATCGCCGCTGCATTTTTCCGGTTGTGCAACGCAACATACTGATTAAAACTGGCAACCAGTTCTTCGTTGGAGATGGCTTCGGCGGGGGTGAACAGGCCGGTCGCGGAAATGACCGGCTGCGGTGCGTTGGACATGGGGAACCTGCGTGTCTTGTGATGCGAGCCACGCTGATTAGGCCCGGTTGCGACGCGGCGCAACGCCCCGCGACTTGCTGAACATCGCCCGGCGGGATGGTTAACTTGCCGCTAACCAATTTAGTGGCAGACTGTTGGATGCAGGCCTCCGGGGGGATGGCTCCCCGGGCGCCGAGCGGGAGCATGACCATGGCGACGCGTTCGGGACCGGCGGGCGGAAACCTGTCGATTGCGGAAATCAAGGAATTTGCGGGTTTTCCCGCGGCGACGCAGCGGTATATCCGCCGCTCGCTCGACATCGGGCTGGAACGCGAGGACGCGATCGCCCGCTGGTCGCGCGACGTGGTCGAGGAAACCGCGATCCGCGTCCAGGCCAAGGTCTACCAGCGGATCGGCGAAATTCGCGAGCATATCCCCGACGACAGCGGCCTCGATGCGCTCGAAGGTTTCATGGCGCCGCTGGTCGCGGTGTCGGCGTTCGACCTGGGGCAGGACCGGCTGCCGGGCTTTGCGTCATACCGGTTCCTCTACGAACGCCTGCTCGGCGCCCATGCCCGCCCGTGGCTGCCCGGCGCCTTCTGCGCCGCGGCGTCGCTGCCGCACCTGCACCCCGACAAGCGCAAAACACTGCTCCAGTCGATCAGCGAAGCCGCCGCCACTGCGCCGGGCTGGTCGGCGCGCGAACCGAGCTTCTATCCCGAATGGGTCGAAAAGATCGACGAGACCAAACCGGCGAATTGATCGGCGGCTTTGGGGTGGGGGGCGGACCTTTAAACTCGTCATGCTGAACTTGTTTCAGCATCCATGGCCTGACTTCGAATTTGCCGCTGCGCCGAAGGAAACGGCCGACCATGGATCCTGAAACAAGTTCAGGATGACGATGCTGTAAATGTCGATCTTCGATCGCAACCCGCCGTTACCCTATCATCAAACCAGCGCCCGGTACAGCCCGAACGCGCTCGTCGCGGTCAGCACGATCCCGACCAGCACCAGCATCACTTTGGGCGAAAAACGCTTGGCCATATAGGCGCCCAGCGGCGCCGCGGCGACGCCGCCGACGATCAGGCCCAATGTCGGACCCAGGATTTCCTCGAACCCCAGATTGGCGATGAAAGCGATCGATACCGATACTGACAGGAAAAATTCGACGCTGTTGACGGTGCCGACGATCTTGCGCGGCTCGCCGCCCTGGACCAGCAGGTTCGACGTCACCACCGGTCCCCAGCCGCCGCCACCCGCAGCGTCAAGGAAACCGCCAACCACCGCCAGCGGCGCCACGACTTTGGGCTTCGAGATTTTGGGCGGGTACAGCAGTCCGCGCACCAGCAACCACACGCCGATCAGTACCAGATAGCCGAGGACGAACGGCTTGACGACCTCGGCGTGCAGCGAGCTCAGGACATAAGCGCCAAGAACGCCGCCGATGACGCCGGGGATCAACAACCGCCAGAACAGCGGCCAGTCGATGTTGCGGTGGAACAAATGGCTCAGCCCCGACGCCCCGGTGGTGAAAATCTCGACGACATGGATGCGCGCCGACGCGGTTGCGGGCGGTACGCCGAGCACTGCGACAAGCAGCGTGTTACAGATCACCCCGAACGCCATCCCCAAAGCGCCGTCGACCAGCTGCGCGGCAAAGCCGATCAGGATGAAGGGCAGCAATGCGGAAAGGTCGATAGTCGCGAAATCGATCATGCAATCATCCCAACTTTATTAGTTGAGAACTGGCTGCCCCGAATCCGCGCGCGACGCCAGCCCAATTTTTCTCTTGTCGATGAAGGGATTTGTTTTTGCGTCGGTTCGTAGCGATTGCCCAAGGCAGGCGGTCGCTAGATCCGGGTCAGATCCTCGGGCAGAAACTCGCGCGCATAATCGATGAAGGCGCGCAGTTTCGGCATCACCTGTTTGCGGCTGGGGTAATAAAGGAACAGGCCCGCGGTCGATACCGCCCGCTCGATCAGCACGACCTCCAGCTCGCCCCGCTCGATATGTTCGGTCAGGACTGGTTCGGCGGTCATCCCCAGCGCGACCCCGGTGCGCACCGCCATGATGATCGCCGATTGTTCGTTGACGATCACCGGACCGGTAACCGGAATTTCGACCTCGCGATTGCCGTCGAGGAAATACCAGGGCTGCAGCCCGCCGCTGGCCAGTCGCAGCCGGACGCAGCGGTGATGGCGCAGATCGCCGGGCTCTTCCGGGCGGCCGTGGCGCTCGAAATAGGCAGGCGCGCCAAAGGCGGCAAAGCGAAAGGGCGAGGTCAGCCGCACCGCGATCACATCGGCATCGAGCGATTCGCCCATGCGGACTCCGGCATCGAACCCCCCCGCGCTGAGGTCGCTGAGCCCGTCGTCACCGAAAATCTCCAGTTCGATGTCGGGATAGGTTTCGCAAAAGCCCGCCAGGATCGGCTCGAACATCGGCTGGATCGCGCCGCGCATCAGGTTGATGCGCAGCCGCCCCGCCGGCCGGTTGCCCAGATTGCGTGCCGCTTCATAGGCGTCGGCCAGCCCGGTATAGGCGGGCGCGGCGCGCTCCAGGAACATCTCTCCCGCCTGGGTCAGCCCGACGCTGCGCGTCGTGCGCATGAACAAAGGCGCGCCGACGCGCGCCTCCAATCCCTTGATTGTCTGGCTGATTGCCGAAGGGGACACTCCCAGGTCGGATGCGGCGGCGGAAAAGCTGCGCCTTTGCGCCACACGCAGGAATGCTTCGATCCCGTCGAGCGCCCCTTGGGGGATTGTTAAATCCTGCTTCAAAGCACTTGCAGATTATAGAGGATTATCTATCTGCGCAACTGCCCGTAAAAGGGTTGCACAACAAAACGAAAGGACTCTCTCCCATGGCTTATCAGACCTCCTCTTTCCGCCGCTTTCCTGCCGCTTTCGCTATCGTCGCCGCGTCGGCGCTGGCGTTCACCGGCCTGATCGCAACCGCCAACCCCGCCTACGCCCAGTCGGGCGGTGACTATCGCTGCGCCGGCCTCGCCGAGCAGGCTCATGTCGCCGCAACCGGCGTCGAAGGCGGCAAGCAGGCGAGCGCCAAGCGCTTTGTTTCGACCGGCAAGAAGCTGTGCGAAGCGGGCAACGAACGCGCCGCCGCCAAGCAGTTCCGCGCCGCGCTGAAGATCGCCGGCGTCGCCGAAGCCGACAGCGAAAGCCGCATGGCTTCGCGCTAAAACAGACTGACACCAATCTCCGATCCGTCCTCTCCCTCTCCCCGACGGATCCACTAAACTGGGGCGGCACCCATAACGGGGCCGCCCCATTTGTTTGCGCGCTGTAAACGTCCGGGTCAGCGGCGGCGGTATCGGAAATACCAGACCTCGTGGCCCAGCCGCCGCGCCTTCGCTTCGTAGCGCGTCTCGGGCCAGCCGCCGGGGCGGTTCTGGAAATCCTGCGCGTCCTTCGCCAGCCATTCGAACTGGTGGCGGTGGCGGCGCATCACCATCAACGCATGTTGCAGATAGACGGGGTGGTCGGTGCCAAAGCGGAACTCGCCGTCGGGTTTCAACTTCGCGGCGATCAGGTCGAGCGGGCCGTCGTTCATCATCCGCCGCTTGGCATGGCGCGCCTTGGGCCAGGGGTCGGGGTGGAGCAGATAGGCAAAGCTCAGTGCGCCGTCGGGGATGCGCTGCAACACTTCCAGCGCGTCGCCATGGTGGATGCGGACATTGCCCAGCGGCAACCTCGCGCCATGATCGCCTGCGACATGCACCAGCGCCTGTGCAACCCCGTTGATAAAGGGTTCGGCGCCGATAAAGCCATGATCGGGCAGCATGTCGGCGCGCGTCGCCATATGTTCGCCGCCGCCGAAGCCGATTTCGAAGTGTAGCGGACATGCTTGTCCGAACAACCGCTGGGCGGAAACTTCACCAACATCCGGCACCGCAATCTGCGGCAACAGCGTATCGACCAGTGCCTGCTGGCCGGCGCGCAAAGGCCTGCCTTGGGCGCGGCCATAGAGCCGGTTGAGCGTCGTCGGATCGCCGGTTTTGTTCGCAGTCATGCCGCGCCCCTAACGGCCCGCCGGGGCGCGGGCAAGGTGTCAGGCCGCCAACGCGGCCTTCAGCTTGTCGGTGAGGTCGGTGCGTTCCCACGGGAAGGCGTCGCCCTCCGCGGGGCGGCCGAAATGGCCGTAGGCGGCGGTCTGGCGATAGATCGGCTTGTTGAGGCCAAGATGCGTGCGGATACCCTTCGGGGTCAGGCGCACCAGCTGCGGGATCGCCGCTTCGATGCGGCCTTCTTCGACGGTGCCGGTGCCGTGCAGGTCGACATAGATCGACAGCGGCTCGGCGACGCCGATCGCGTAGCTCAGCTGGATCGTGCAGCGGCGCGCGAGGCCCGCGGCGACGATATTCTTCGCCAGATAGCGGGTGATATAGGCCGCCGAACGGTCGACCTTGGTCGGATCCTTGCCGCTAAACGCGCCGCCGCCATGGGGGCTGGCGCCGCCGTAGGTATCGACGATGATCTTGCGGCCGGTGAGGCCGGCGTCGCCGTCGGGGCCGCCGATTTCGAAGCGGCCGGTCGGGTTGATGTGATAGACGGTGTTGGCGGTGAGCAGTTCGGCGGGCAAGACGTCGGCGATCACGCCCAGCACATATTTGCGCAATTCGGTGTAAAGCGCTTCATCGCCTTCGCCATTGTGGAAGAAATAGCCCGGCGCATGCTGCGTCGAAACGACGATCGCGGTCGCTTCGACCGGGCGTTCGTTGGCGTAGCGCAGCGTCACCTGGCTCTTGGCGTCGGGTTCGAGGAACGGGGCGATCCCGGCCTTGCGGTCGGCCGCCATGCGCTCGAGGATCTTGTGGCTGTAATCGAGCGTCGCGGGCATCAAATCCGGGGTTTCGTCCGACGCATAGCCGAACATGATGCCCTGGTCGCCCGCGCCCTCGTCCTTGTTCGCGCCTTCGTCGACGCCCTGCGCGATGTGCGCCGACTGGCCGTGCAGATTATTTTCGAAACGGAAGCTTTCCCAGTGAAAGCCCGATTGCTCGTACCCGATTTCGCGCACCGTGCGCCGCACCGTCGCTTCGATTTCCTCCAGCGCGCCCGGCGCCCAGGCGTCGTTTTCGAACACGCCCTTGCAGCGGATTTCACCCGCGAGCACCACCAACTGCGTCGTGGTCAGCGTTTCGCAGGCGACGCGCGCTTCGGGATCCTTCGACAGGAACAGGTCGACGATCGAATCGCTGATCTGGTCGGCCACCTTGTCGGGATGCCCTTCGGACACGCTTTCGGAGGTGAAGAGGAAGCTGTTGCGCATGGGAAGCCTTCTGTGAATCGGATATAAAGGAAGCTTTATGTCGCCGCGCTGTTAGCGCCCGCGGCGGCGAAAGGCAATGGCTGCCGCGAGGAGTAGAAGCGCGAAGCCGACCGGCAGGATATTGCCATGCCGCGCGAACAGCGTCGGGGTATGCGCGGGCGGGACCACCGCGTCGATGCGTCCCGCGGCGTGCATCGGCAGCGATTCGCGGATACGGCCGTCGGCGTCGATCACCGCGCTGATCCCGGTCGGGGTGGCGCGGATGACGGGGAGGCCTTCTTCAATCGCCCGCAGCCGCGCCTGCGCCAGATGCTGCGGCGGTCCCCAGGCGCCGAACCACGCGTCGTTCGACGGATTGAAGATGAAATCGGGACGGTGGCCGCGGTCGACGACCTGCCCCGAAAAAATGATCTCGTAACAGATTTGCAGCCCCGCGCGCCCGAAGGCGCCAAGGTCGAGCGTGCGCGGTCCCGGCCCGGGCCAGAAATCGATATCGCCGGGGGCGAGGCGCGACAGGCCGATCGCCGACAATATGGGGCGCATCGGCAGATATTCGCCATAAGGCACCAGATGCGCCTTGTCGTACCGCGCGCCGAGGGTGCCGTCGGCATGGACGGTCATCACCGCATTGCGCGCCCCGACAACGTCGCCCTGTTCGTCGAGCTCGAGCTTTAGCGCGCCGAGCAGCATCACATCGTCGGGGTTCATTAGTGCGGTCAGCCGCGCCCGCGCCGCGGCGGGCGAGCGGTCGTAATAGACCGCGGGATAGCCCCATTCGAGATAGTCGGGCACCGCCGCCTCGGGCCACAGGATCAGCCGCGGGGTGTCGTCCTTCGGCGCGGTGAGCCGCGCGAGTTTGGCGAAATTGGCGTCGGCCTTGGTGCCGACCCATTTGTCGGCCTGCCCGACATTGGGCTGGACGACGGTGATGGGAATGGATTTTGGTTGTGGCGTGGCCGCAGAAACGACGGCCCTATCAACGAAATTGCCCACGGCACTTGCTTGAGCAAAAACCAGAGTGATCACTGCCGCTGCCACCAATATGCCGCCGAGTATGACGGTCGGAAATGTGCCATCCCTCAATGAAGGGCCAAGCGCCCGCCGCCATGCCGGAAGCCATCGCATCGCCTGGACAAGAATGAACCCGGCGGCTAGCATCACGATCGCCGACATTCCGTAGGTGCCGACCAGCCGCGTCGGTGAGAGCATCGGCGTCATCGGTGCAAGGATCGCGCTCAGCGGATTCCACGCGAATCCCGTGAACACCCAGCTGCGCAGCCATTCGGTGAGCGTCCATAGTGCGGCAAAGGCGAGGATGAAGGACAGCGAAATCCCCCCCGGAACGGCGAGGGGGACCGGCGAAGCCGGTGGAAGGGGCTCGCGGCCTTGCACGACGTTGGTTGAAGGATGCACCCCCCCTCCGTCAGCGCTCCGCGCTGGCACCTCCCCTTTTCGGGGAGGAATGAATAGCCAAGCCCCCCACGCCGCCAGCGCCGGATACACCGCCAGATAGAGCGCCAGCAGCACCACCGCGATCCACCCCAGCCATGCGGGCATCGCGGCCTGATAAGTGAAAGCGGTCGCGATCCAGTTCAGCCCGACGACAAAATGCCCGACCCCGAACGCCCAGCCGATCCCGAACGTCCGCCAGCCCTTGGGACTGCGCGCCACGAGCGTCATCCAGCCCGCGAGCGCGAGCAAAGTCAGCGGCCAGAGATTCAGAGGCGCAAAGCCCGCCGCCGAAACGGCACCGAGCGTGAGGGCAATCAGCTTGGGCCAGCGGTCGGCGAAAGCGGCGATGCGGGGGGATAGCGCGGTCACGCGCGCTGCTTTAGCCGCCCGCCCCCGCGCTCACTAGAGCATATATTTCATCTTGATCGCCTGATGTGTATCGCCCGCCATCGCAAAGCTCGCCGACTTGAAGCTGGGCGCGCCGACGGTGATCGTCGGATTGCGCGAAAAGCCGAAGCCTTCCTTGGGCAGGAACAGCGCCATATCCATCTTGTTGTTGCTGTTTTCATCGTGGACGATGGCGATCGCATAGGTGCCGTCGGCGGGCGCGGCGATCTTGAAGTGGCCCGCGTTTCCGGCTTTTACCGCCATGCGGACCGACGCCTTGTCCTTGCTGCAATCGGGGAAAGCCTTGGGATTGGCGGTCAGGCAGACGAGCAACTGGCCATTGGTATTGCGCAGACCGGTAACGCTGACCTCAACGCTGGGCGTTGGCGGCGGCGCGGCGGCGGTGAGCAGCGGCAAAATCGCCAAGCCCAATATCGGTGCCGCAAAGCTTGTCCCAGAAGCGAAAGTAAAGGCCATAATTCCCCCGGTAAGCGGCATGATGCTGTTCGTGATGCGTCGCCGTTATCAGCCACCGCCCGACTGGTCCATGAACGAGCGCGCGCGGGAACATTTCCCACCCCATATGATTGCCGACCCCCATGATGGTCATGATCGCCAGCACCAGCCCCAGCACCGCGACATGGACCGGGATCAGGAACACCAGCGCGGGGATGACGACGGCGCCCGTTACGGCCTCGACCGGATGAAAGCTCATCGCCGCCCACGCCGTCGGCGGGCGGCTTTCGTGATGCACCGCATGGGCGATGCGAAACAGCGCGGGCCGGTGCATCCAGCGGTGCGTCCAGTAAAACCATGTGTCATGAACGATCAGGTAAGCGAGCAGGCTAACCGGCAGATACCAGAGCGGAAAGGTATCGATGTCGGTGTAGATGCGCGTCCAGCCGTGCGTCTGCCATCCCCAGGCGACGATCCCGGCGGGGATGCCATATATCGCCGCGCTGGCGAGGCTCCAGCCGATCTCGCGCCGCATCTGCGGCTCCAGCCCGCGATAGAGGCCGGGATGTTTGATCCGGGTCGCCAGCGCGAAACCGCCGCTGCTGAGCAAATAGCGGACGCCGACGATCGCCGTCATGGCCAGTGCCGAGAAAATGATCGCCGCCATGCGACTCCTCTAGCGGGCCGCGCGCGCGGGGGCTAGGGCGAGGCGATGACCGCGGACGAACCCGATTATTGCGACATTGCCATCGTCGGCGGCGGGCTGGCTGGCGGGCTTGCGGCGCTGGCGCTCGCGGCGAAGCGTCCTGTGCTCGACGTGCGGCTGATCGAACCCGATGTGATCGGCGGCAACCATATCTGGTCTTTCTTCGACAGCGACATTGCCAAGCGCGACCGCTGGCTCGTCGCGCCGCTCGTCCGCTATCATTGGGACAGCTATGATGTCGCCTTTCCCGACCGCGAGCGCCGGGTGCGGATGGGGTACAAGAGCATCACCGGCGAAGCGCTGGCCGAAGCGGTGACCGCGGCGCTGCCGCCCGGACGGATCATCGCCGACAAGGCCAGGCATGTCGCGCCCGACCATGTGCTGCTGGCGCGCGGCGGACGCTTGTCGGCCAAGCATGTCATCGATGCGCGCGGCACCGGCAAGACATCGATGCTCGACTGCGGCTGGCAGAAATTCGTCGGCCAGGCGCTGACCGTCGAGGGCGGGCATGGCCTTGACCGGCCGCTCGTGATGGACGCGACGGTCGAGCAATTGGATGGCTATCGCTTCGTCTATCTGCTGCCCTTCGATGCCGAGACGGTGTTCGTCGAGGACACCTATTACAGCGATACCCCCGACCTCGATGTCGGAGCGGTGCGCGACCGGATCGCGACCTATGCGGCGCGGCGGCAATGGAATGTGACCGCAGTGACGCGCGAGGAAACCGGGGTGCTCCCCGTCGTCGTCGCGGGCGCGTTCGACCGGCTGTGGCCCGCAATCGACCGCACCGCGCGGATCGGGGTGCGCGCCGGGGTGTTCCACGCGATGACCGGCTATTCGCTGCCCGATGCCGTGCGCACGGCGGCGGCGCTCCCCGCACTGATCGATCGGGGCGATCTCGCGGCGCGGCTCCGCGCCCGCGCGGCGGCGTCGTGGCGCCGCCAGCGTTACTACCGCATGCTCGGCGCGATGCTGTTCCGCGCCGCCGAACCGGACGAACGCTACCGGATTTTCCAGCGCTTCTACGGCCTCGCGCCCGGCCTGATCGCGCGCTTCTATGCGGGACGGTCGAACGCCGCCGACAAATTGCGCATCCTGTCGGGCAAGCCGCCCGTATCTGTTCGCCGCGCGCTTGCGGCGCTTTCAAAACTGGACTGGAAATGACCCGCACCGCAATCGTCATCGGCGCCGGCTTTGGCGGCCTCGCGCTCGCTATCCGGCTGCAATCGGCGGGGGTCGCGACGACGGTCGTCGAGGCACGCGACAAGGCGGGGGGCCGCGGTTATCACTGGCAGCGGCAGGGGTTCACCTTCGACGCCGGGCCGACGGTGATCACCGACCCGCCCTGCCTGCAGGAATTATGGGCGCTCAGCGGGCAGGACATGGCGGCCGACGTGACGCTCGACCCCGTGATGCCCTTTTACCGGCTGAACTGGCCCGACGGCACCAATTTCGATTATTCGAACGACGAAGCCGCGCTCAATGCCGAGATCGCGAAGCTCAACCCCGCCGATGTCGCAGGGTATGAGAAATTCCTCACCTATTCGAAGGGGGTGTATGAGGAGGGCTATGTCAAGCTCGGCTCGGCGGCCTTCCTCGACTTCGCCTCGATGATCAAGGCGGCGCCGGCGCTGATGAAATATCAGGCGTGGCGCAGCGTCTATTCGATCGTCTCCTCCTATGTGCAGGACGAGCGGCTGCGGCAGGCGCTGTCGTTCCACACCTTGCTGGTCGGCGGCAACCCGATGAATACCAGCGCCATCTATGCGCTGATCCACACGATCGAAAAAGACGGGGGCGTCTGGTTCGCGCGCGGCGGCACCAACAAACTCGTCGCGGGCATGGTGGCGCTGTTCGAGCGGCTGGGCGGGACGCTCCGCCTCGCCGATCCGGTGACGAAGATCGAGACGCAGGGCGACCGCGTTACCGCGGTGCAGACCGCGAGCGGCTGGCGCGGCGAGGCGGACATGATCGCATCGAACGGCGACATGATGCACAATTATGCCACGCTGCTGAGCGATCATCCGCGCGGCAAGAAGGCGGCGAAATCGCTGGCTCGCAAACGCTGGTCGCCCTCGTTGTTTGTCGTCCATTTCGGGGTGAAAGGCGACTATCCCGACATCGCGCATCACAGCATCTTGTTCGGCCCGCGCTACAAGGGGCTGCTCGACGACATCTACAAGAATGGCGTCGTCCCCGACGATTTCTCGCTCTACCTCCACCACCCGACCGCGACCGACAAGGCGATGGCGCCCGAAGGCTATTCGACCTTTTACGTACTCGCCCCCGTCGCGCATCTGGGCAAGGCGAAGGTCGATTGGGATGGCGCGTTCGGCCAGCGGTTTGCCGATGCGATCCTCGACGAGGTCGAGGCGCGGGTGCTGCCGGGGCTGAAAGCCAATCTCGCGACCAGTTTCCACTACACCCCCGCCGATTTCGGCCGCGATCTGTCGGCGCATCTGGGCAGCGCGTTCAGCCTGGAGCCGGTGCTGTGGCAAAGCGCCTGGTTCCGCGCGCACAATCGCGACGATGTGGTTTCAAACCTCTATTTTGTCGGCGCAGGGACGCATCCGGGGGCAGGAATTCCGGGGGTGGTGGGGAGCGCCAAAGCGACTGCGAAGCTGATGCTGGAAGACGCTAGCTGAATGCCAAACACCGTTCGCCCTGAGCTTGTCGAAGGGTCGTTCTTCCTTCAAAGGCGAGGAAGGAAAGGGCAGGGCTTCGACAAGCTCAGCCCGAACGGAAATTTGTGAAAGCCTCAGAGCAATGAAACGTCTTGCCGTCTATTGCGGGTCCGCAACCCCCGCCGATCCGATCTATATCGAAACCGCGCGCCATGTCGGGCGCACGCTGGCGCAGCGCGGCATCGGTGTTGTCTATGGCGGCGGGCGGCTCGGGCTGATGGGCGCGGTGGCCGACAGCGCGTTGGAAGCGGGCGGCGAGGTGATCGGGGTGATCCCCGATGCGCTGGTCGGCACCGAAGTCGCGCACCGCGGCTGCACCGAATTGCACGTCGTTTCGGGCATGCACGAACGTAAGAAGATGTTCACCGACCTCAGCGACGGTTTCCTGACCATCCCCGGCGGAGTCGGCACGATGGACGAGCTGTGGGAAGCGATCAGCTGGGCGCAGCTGGGTTATCACAGCAAGCCCGTCGGACTGCTCAACGCGGCGGGCTTTTATAACGAGTTGATCGCGTTCAACCGCCACATGATCGACGTCGGTTTCATCCGCCCCGCGCACGCCGGGATTATGGTCGTCGATGCCGGGCTCGACGATCTGCTCGACAAGATGGCGACTTATGAACCCCATGCGCCGATTTTTGCAATGAAGGTCGACGATCTGTGACGGCAGAGCAAAAAATAGGGACAGTCCCTATTTATTGGCGCAACTTGCATCGGCCCGCCGCGCCGTCTGCGAATAAATAGGGACTGTCCCTATTTTTTACGATCCTGCCTCGCTCCACGGTTTCGCGCACGACAGCATAGTGCGCGGGTCGAAAAGCTTTGCGCTCGCCAGCCAGTTGTTCGACCGCGAAACGCGCGAGCGCGTGTGGCTGCTCTATGCCTGGTGCCGCGCCGCCGACGACCTGACCGACGGGCAGGATCATGGCGGCGCGATGGCGCAGGATCATGATGCAAAGGCGGCGCTCGCTCGCATTCGTACCCTGACCGACGCCGCCTTTGCCGGGCAGCCGACCGGCGACCCGGCGTTCGACGCGCTCGGTTTTCTGCTCACCGAGGTCGCGATCCCGCGCGCCGTGATCGACGACATCATTGCGGGCTTCGCGCTCGATGCGGAAGACTGGCGGCCGCGCAGCGAGGCTGACCTGCTGCGCTATTGCTATCATGTCGCGGGCGCG
>JAHCKJ010000149.1 GCA_026125835.1 Sphingopyxis sp. | reverse complement strand
TCGTGACCCTAAACGAAGACCTGTATCTTTACCGCAAGCACGGCGGCAGCCTGACCAGCCAGCGCGGCGACCAGATCCAGGACCTGACCGCGCGCATTGTCGAACGCTCGCTGCCCGATACGCTGTCGCCGCGCCGCCGCAGCGAGATAATGCTGGGGCTGGTGCTGCGCAGCCACTGGCGCTGGCGGGGCGATCTGGTGCGCCGCGCCTTTCGTGCCGACCCGTGGCACGTCGCGGCGCGGGCGCCGGCGCTCGCACGCTGGTGGATCATCGTCGCGCGCAATCGCCTGACGTCCTGAGGCCGTCGACGCCGCAGTCAACACTGGTTGCCGTAACGGCAATCTATCCCGTTGCGAAACGCAACGCAGGCTCTATATTTTTATGATGCGCGCGCCGACTTTTACGTTAGGGCTGGGTTATGGGAAAATTACGCGAAGTATTGAACGACATGGACGGGGGCAATTGCGCCCTGCCGCTCGCCCTGGAAGCGATGGGAGAGCGCTGGTCGTTCATGATCCTGCGCGCCGCCTTTAACGGGGTGCACCATTTCGAGGAGTTCCAGCAGGAACTGAACATCGCGCGCAACATATTGTCGAACCGGCTGTCGCGGCTGGTCGATCATGGCATCATGGCGCGCGAGGTGATGACCGAGGACCGCCGCAAGGTGCGGTACCAATTGACGCAAAAGGGTATCGAACTGCTGCCCGCGATGATCGCGCTGCGCCAGTGGGGCGAAAAATGGGGCGCCGGCGTGCCGTCGACCCCGGTGCTGGTCGATGCCCGCGACGAGCAGCCGATCGGCCCGGTCACCCTGACGGCGCATGACGGCCGGGTGATCGGTTACAAGGAACTGCTGTGGAAACACCGCGCCGAATTGCAGCCGCTGGGGCAGGCGCGGGCGCGTGCCGATGGCGCCCTGGCGCCCGTGGCCGCTGAATGAGCGGCCGCGGGATCTGTCCTCTCGCCCCCGCCCACCGCTGACCCGCACAGCCTTGCGCCAACCCATGCCGCTGTTCCACCTGTCTTCGCCGGGCCCGTTTTTCGACAACAAGGTCCGGGCGTTCTGGAACCTCCAGATCCTCGGCTGGACCGCGTGGCTGGGGCTGCGCGGTGTATCGGGGCTTGCCTATGGCCAGCCGTTCACCTTTTTGATTCCGCAGACAATTTCGGCGATTACGGGCTTTTCGCTGACCTTGATCCTGGCGGTTTGCTATCGCGCCCTTATCAGTCGGCGGCCGTTGCTCATGTGGGGGGTCAGCTTCGGGCTGGCGGGGCTGGCGACCGCGCTTTGGGCGTTCATCGACGCATGGGTCGCGCAGATCCAGAACCCTGCCAGCACGGTCGGTTTCACCAGCCTGTTGCTCGGCGCCATGTATATCAACGCGACGTCGCTTGCGGCCTGGTCGGCGCTCTATTTCGCGATCAACTATTTCCTCCAGCTCGAGGAACAGAATGACCGCGTCATCCGGCTCGAGGCGCAGGCGGCGTCGGCGCAGCTTGCGATGCTGCGTTATCAGCTCAATCCGCATTTCCTGTTCAACACGCTGAACAGCATTTCGACATTGGTGCTGCTGAAGCAAACCGAACCCGCCAACGCGATGCTGTCGCGGTTGTCGGCGTTCCTGCGCTATACGCTGGCGAACGAACCGACGGCGCAGGTGACGCTGGCGCAGGAGATCGAGACGCTGAAGCTGTATCTCGACATCGAAAAGATGCGGTTCGAGGAGCGGCTGCGCCCGCATTTTGCGATCGACCCGGTTGTGGCGCGCGCGCGCTTGCCCTCGTTGTTGCTGCAACCTTTGGTCGAAAACGCGATCAAATATGCGGTCACTCCGCAGGAAGAGGGGGCCGATATCACGGTTTCGGCGCAGCTTGCCGGTAAAAATGTTCGGATTGCCGTGTCCGACACCGGCACGGGATTGCCAGCCGATGGCAGCGACCCCACGACCAGCCTTGCAACGGAATCGACCGGCGTGGGTTTAGCCAATATCAGGGACCGTCTGGCGCAAGCTTTTGGCGACCAGCACCGGTTCGATGCCCGACGGGGCGCTGATGGCGGGTTCACGGTGGTTATCGAGTTTCCGTTTCAGCCCGACGGGCAGATGACGATTGGAACCGAACCGACATGACGATCAGAACCATCCTGGTGGATGACGAAAAACTGGCGACCCAGGGCCTGCAACTGCGGCTCGAAGCGCACAGCGATGTCGAAATCGTCGACACCGCGCAAAACGGTCGCGAAGCGATCCGCAAGATCAAGACGCACAAACCCGACCTGGTGTTTCTCGACATCCAGATGCCGGGGTTCGACGGCTTTTCGGTGATCCAGGGACTGATGGAGGTCGAACCGCCGCTGGTCGTGTTCGTTACCGCTTATTCGGACCATGCGATCCGTGCCTTCGAGGCGCAGGCGGTCGATTATCTGGTCAAGCCGGTCGAACCCGAACGGCTGGCCGACGCGCTCGACCGCGTCCGCCAGCGCCTCATCGAAAAGCGCGGCGCCGCCGAGGTCGAACGGCTGAAGAATGTCCTTGCCGAAGTCGCGCCCGAAGCGGTCGATGATTATGATGCCGAGGCGCAGCCCGACGCGCACGCCGCCGATCGCTATGAAAAGATGATCAATATCAAGGATCGCGGCCAGATTTTCCGCGTCGATGTCGACAGCATCGAACGCATCGACGCCGCGGGCGATTATATGTGCATCTATACCGCCGACAACAGCCTGATCCTGCGCGAGACGATGAAGGATCTGGAAAAGCGGCTTGACCCGCGCAACTTCCAGCGCGTGCATCGCTCGACGATCGTCAACCTGTCACAGGTGAAGCAGGTCAAGCCGCACACCAACGGCGAATGTTTCCTGGTGCTGGGTTCGGGCGCGCAGGTGAAGGTCAGCCGCAGCTACCGCGACGTGGTGGCGCGGTTCGTGCATTGAGTTAGCATAATAAACAGCGTCATTGCGAGCGAAGCGAAGCAATCCAGAGCGGTGGACGCCGGGCTCTGGATTGCCGCGTCGCTTCGCTCCTCGCAATGACGAGCTCTGTTAGAGCTGGTGCCCCGTCCGGTCGCGCTTCGTGGAGAGATATTGCTCGTTGAACTTGTTGGTCGGCAGCGCGAGCGGCAGGCGTTCGACAACCTCGACCCCCTCCTTCTCCAAACGCGCAACCTTTTCGGGGTTGTTGGTCATCAGCCGGATGCGCGGGACGTTCAGCAACTCCAGCATCCGCCCGGCGATCGCAAAATCGCGCGCTTCGACCGGAAAACCGAGCCGCAGATTGGCATCGACGGTGTCATAACCCTGATCCTGCAGCGCATAGGCGCGCAGCTTGTTGACCAGCCCGATGCCGCGTCCCTCCTGCCGCAGATACAGCAACACCCCCCACGGCGCATCGGACATCGCGTGCAGCGCGGCGTGGAGCTGCGGCCCGCAATCGCATTTCAGGCTGCCGAGCACGTCGCCGGTCAGGCATTCGCTGTGCAGGCGGACGACGGGGGGATTGCCGTCGCGCTGGCCGATGACCAGCGCGACGTGGTCGGAGGCTTCCTCTGGCGAGCGGAAAGCAATGATTTCGGCGCTTTCGCTCGCCGCGACGGGCAGCCGCGCGCGCGCGGCGATTTCCAGCCGCGCTGGGTCGAGCAGCGATGCGACGTCGTCGGCGGTGCAGAATGTCTCGGCCTCGCCAGCCGCTTCGCGGACGAAAAATGCCGGGAGCAGGCCTGCGTGGCGCGCCATCGTCATCGCGGCCTCCGCGGCGCTGTCGCCGCCGGTCGCCACGGTGCGGAACGGTCCCTTGAGCGGGTTGGCAAGGTCGAGCGCGGGGTCGGCAATCGCCAGCGCCGCTGCGACGTCATGGGCGGCCTTTTCCAGCCGAACCGGTCCGGGCGCCGCCGCAGCGCGCTGATTGGTCAGCTTCAACGTTACCGCGCGTTCGCCCGACAGCAGGATGTCGGTTGCGCCAAATTCGGTTAGCGCCGCGTCGCGTGCGCTTTCGACCGCCAGCAAATCCAGCGCGCCGTCGTTGCCGAGGACACGAAACGCCCACCCGCGCCGCAGCGCGTCGATCGCGCGCGCCGCCTGACGGGCGCCAAAATCCTTCGCGCTATCGGTCAAAAGGCGAATTCCGTAACCAGCGGAATATGATCCGACGGCCGATCCCAGCTGCGGGCAGGCTGGACGATGCGGTGCGACACCGCCTTGTCGACGAGGTCGGGGGTCACCCACATATGGTCGAGGCGGCGGCCGCGGTTCGATGCTTCCCAATCTTTGGCGCGGTAACTCCACCAGGTGAACAGCGGGGTCGGCGCGGCGACGAAATGGCGACCTAGGTCGACCCAGTTCGACGCCGCCTGCAACCGCGCGAGCGTTTCGACCTCGATCGGGGTGTGGCTGACGACGTCGAGCAGCGCCTTGTGGTTCCACACGTCGCTTTCCAGCGGCGCGACGTTGAAATCTCCGGTCAGCACTGTCGGGGTGCCGTTCAGCGCCCCTGACCACTCGGTCATCCGGCCAAAGAAATCGAGCTTCTGGCCGAATTTGGGGTTGAGCTCGCGATCGGGAATGTCGCCGCCCGCGGGGATATAGACATTGTCGAGCCGCACCCCCGAGGGCAGCGTCACGCCGACATGGCGCGCCTCGCCATTGGCCTGCCAGTCATATTTGCGTACGTCGGCCAGCGGCACCTTGCTGACGATCGCAACGCCATGGTGCATCCGCTGGCCGTGGGTGATGATGTGTTCATAGCCTAGCGACTGGAACATATCCTTGGGAAAGATGCCGCATTCGACCTTGGTTTCCTGCAGGCACAAAATGTCGGGCGCTTCCTCGCGCAGAAATTTTTCGACGATGCCGATGCGGGCGCGGACGCTGTTGATATTCCACGATGCGATGCTGGTGCGAGTCATGCGGTCGGCTCTATCGGCGCGGTGCATTGTTCGCAATGCGATTGCGGCGCCAGCCCGCTCCCCCACCCGGCGTCCCATTTCAGGATACGCTGTAGAGAGGCCGGGTGGGGGAGCGGGCTGGTGCCGCAAAGCCGCGCTAGCGGCAAAAAAGCGCCGGGAATCATAAACCCCCGTCCCAGGGGCGGTGGAACGGGGGTTCAAGGTCAGCGTTCGTCACGCTCTTGAATGAAGACACCGGGCAATCCGGGTGGGGCAACAGGGGGAAACCCAAATCCGGGGCCGTGTTGGCGTCTTCGAGAGTTGGATTAGCTCGCTTTCCCTGTCGCCAAGCTGAACAGAAATTGGCCGCAAAGCGCCAATTTTGCAGTTCGTCGATGCTGGGCGACGGTTCGACGGAAAAAGGCCGGGGAATTTTGCAGGAAAACGCCCCGGCCCGAATTTTTTGTTCAGCTTCGACTACCGGCCGCGCTTGTTCGGGCGCGGATCGGTCCAGCGGAACGCCGAATCGGCGACCGCGACGTTGAATTTCTGGTTGCTGAGGTCGATGCGCGTCCGGTTGTTCTGCGAATCGAGCGCGACCCAGCCGCGCAGGCGCAGCCCTGCGGGCGCCGCTCCGTCACGCACGAACACCATGGTGATCGTGCCAGATTCGGGCCGCGCCGGATCCTTGACCTCGACGCTCAGCACGTCGGTGCTGCCGGTGGGAATGACCTTCGCATATCTGGTCAGGTCACGGTCGGGGTCGAGCAGCGCGCCGAGCGGCGAATTTCTCACCGGCCAGCGCTGCACCTGCCGTACCTCGTAATCGAT
>JAHCKJ010000148.1 GCA_026125835.1 Sphingopyxis sp. | reverse complement strand
CGGGCATTGTCGATCATCGCCACCGCCTCGCGCGCCGCATCGTCGGGCAGGCAGAGGATGACGAAATCGGCGTCGTTCAGCGCTTCGCGCCGCGCATCGGCGTCCTTGCGCCGGGCCTCGTCCAGAACAATCAACGAAAATTCGGCGCGCCCCGCCAGCCGCTCGGCGATTTCGAGGCCCGTCGTTCCCGCCGCGCCGTCGATGAAAACCGTCTGTGCCATGATATTATCGCAGTCGTTTGTAACCGCTCACCGGCGGGTCATGATCCTTGGCGGCCGATCGTGCGATCACGTCGGCCAGCGGTTCCGCTTTTACCGCCATCCATCGTCGGCTGGCGTGGATGATGGTGCGGCCGTCGGCCATGATGCCGACATGGCCGGGGAAGAAGACCAGATCGCCACGTGCGAGCGCCGCGGGATCGACATCCTTGTCGGCACCGAGCGATGCCAGTTGCAGATCGCTGTCGCGCGGTAGCTGCACCCCGGCGGCGGCCCAGCTCAGCTGGACCAGGCCCGAACAGTCGATGCCTTTCGACGTGCGGCCGCCCCACAAATAGGGGGTGCCAGCCAGTTCCTCGGCGCGTCCGGCTGGATCGGCGTCCTCGCTGCCGACCTCGACCAGCGCCGCAAGCGGCAGGTAACCGTGCGCGGTGGCCAGCCATTCGCCCTCGACCTCTCCCATCACCAGCGCGCCGCGGGGCAGCACGGCGGGGCCGCCACTGGCGGCGTCGGGTGCGTTGTGCAGGATCGCCTCGATCATCTCGACGCGGTGTGTCGGCGCGATCGGCGCACCCAATGCGTCGGCGGACAGATAGCCGACGTAATGATCGGCAAGGCAGTAACCCCACGCCCAGCCACCGGTGAGGTCGAGCAGCGCAAAGCCTTCGCCAAACAGAAGTTCGCTCGTCTGGTCGGCGTCGGGCGATGGCGATCCGCGCAAAACAGCGGCGGGCAGCACGCCGCTGCGCATCATCGGCGCGGCATAGTGCGGGGCGAAATGCTGCCCCGCGACGGCAATGTCGGCGAGATCGGGGCGGATCGCGGTGACGCGCGGGTCGTAAGCCTGCGACGTCCCTGTCAGCCCAAAGCGGTCGCGGCCCGCGCCGACGGCGCCTGGGCGCCCCATCCGCACGCGGCCTGCCCCCAAATGTTCGCCGCTGTTACCTGTCACTTGCCGTCCTGTTGCCATCGGCGTCCGCGCCGGTGCGGACAATCGCGCGCCATTAGACCAGCGACGGTCGCTTGATCAAGAAAGTTCAGGCTTTGCCGCGCCGGTCGTACCGGCGCTGCAGCATGGCCCAGGCGGCGCGCAAGCCCAGCGCGGCGCCGCCCTTCGGACGTCCCGGCTTGGCTGCCGGCCGCCAGGCAAAGGTGTCGAGATGCGCCCACAGCGCGCCGTCGGGAATAAAGCGTTTCAGAAACAGCGCCGCGGTGATCGTTCCGGCGAAGGGCGAGCTGCCGGCATTGCCAAGATCCGCCACGTCGGTTTCGAGATAGTCGGCATAGCCATCCCACAGCGGCATTCGCCACAAGGGATCATCGCGGTCGATGCCGCCCGCCAGCATCGCATCGGCGAGTGCGTCGTCATTCGCGAACCGTGCGGGCAGGTCGGGGCCGAGCGCGACGCGCGCCGCGCCGGTCAGCGTGGCGAAGTCGACGATCAGTTCGGGCTGGGCCTCGCCCGCTTTCGCCAGTGCGTCGCCCAGCACCAGCCGCCCCTCGGCATCGGTGTTGCCGATTTCGACCGTCAAACCTTTTCGGCTTTTCAGCACGTCGCCGGGTCGAAACGCATCAGCAGAAATCGCATTTTCGGCCGCCGCGACCAGACAGTGTAGTCGCACGGGCAGTCCGCTCGCCATCACCAGTTCGGCAAGCGCCAGAACATGCGCGGCACCGCCCATGTCTTTCTTCATCAGGCGCATTCCCGAAGCGGGTTTGATGTCGAGCCCGCCGCTGTCGAAACTGATCCCCTTGCCGACCAGCGCGATGCGCGGATGATCGTCCTTGCCCCATTCGATCTCGATCAGGCGCGGGGCGTGGTGCTTGGCGGCGGCGCGTCCGACCGCGTGGATCATCGGATAGCCTTGTTCCAGCGCTTCGCCCTTGGTGACGGTCAGCTTGCCGCGATGCGCCTTGGCGATGCGCTCGGCCGCTTTTTCGATCGCCGCTGGCCCCATATCGGCGGCGGGCGTGTTGACCATGTCGCGGACCAGCGCGGTCGCTCGGACCTCGGCCACCATCGGCGCGATCGCGCCGACATCGCTCGTCAAAAGCACGCGCGGCCCCTTGAGGGTCGGCTTGGAGCGATAGGCATCGAAACGATATTGCGCGCTCATCCAGCCGAACAGCGCCTTGCCGGGCTGGCGGTCGTGCAACCGGTAGCGGCCCTCGGGCAAAATTTGCCCCAGCTTGGCGAGGCACCAGGCGGACAGGCTTTCGACACTGGCGACACTGGTCACGACCGCCCATTGGTCGGGATCGTCGGCGGGCAGGATGGCGTGGACATAGGCGTCGGGCTTGAAGCCGACCGCGGCCAAGTGCGCGCGCTCGCGCGGGCTGCGCTCTTTCAGCCAGTCGTCATAGCTTTTCTGGTCAACTAGATGGATGGTGCGCGCGTCCTGCCCCTTGTCGGGCTGGATCAGGTCGGAATAGTCGGTCATGCGACGGGTGCTAGGCCGCTGGGGATATTTTGTCGATTCCCGGCGTTGTGCTGGCATGACAATGGCATTCCTCTCCCGCCCGCTTGCACCTGTCCTCGCTGCAGCGGCGCTGCTTGCCGCCTGTTCGGCCGACAAGCCTGGTCCGGCCGAAGAAGAAGCCGCGGCGCGTGTGCCCGGCGCGCCGCCGGGCGCCGCATCCGACCTGCGAGCCCGCCGTGCCGCCGCCTCGGACGTCCGGCAAAACGACGATCTGATCGAATTTGCCTATGCCTATCCGCGCGATGCGGCGGCGATTCCGCAGCTGGCGGAATGGCTGGACAATGACCGCGCGACCCGGCGCGACGCGCTGCTGGCCGCGGCGCGGCGCGACCGGGCGGCGGCGGATAAGGCGGGTTTTCCCTATCGCCGACATAGTCATCTGCAAAAATGGCAGACCGTCACCAACACGCCGCGCTTTCTCAGCCTGTCGGCCGAAATCGACACCTACAAGGGCGGCGCCCACGGGATGACCAACTTTGCGACGGCGCTGTGGGACCGCAACCGCGCCAGGCAGCTACAGCCCCTCGATTTGTTTGCCAGCGGCGACGCGTTCGATGCCGCGATCCGCGAACCGTTCTGCGCCGGTATCAAGCGCGCCAAGGCGGCAAAGGGGATCGTCGCCGAAGAGGCACCGGACAGCCCGTTCGCGCGGTGCCCCCCGGCCTCGGCGCAGACGGTGTGGCTCGGCTCGTCGGACGGCCGCTATCTCGACCGGATGACGATCGCAATCGCCCCCTATGAAATCGGGCCGTTCGCCGAAGGCAGCTACAAGATCAATGTGCCGGTGACGAAAGCGGTCGCAGATGTGGTGAAGGACGAATTTGCGCGGGACTTCCTGCCGATCAACTGAATCGGGAGGACGATAGCTGGCGCCACGCAAGTTTCATCATTCGGCGGCTTCCAGTTCGGCAGGCGCCGAAGCGACCGCACGGCCGTTGCCGAACGTCAGCACCCCATCGTCGATCGCGCCCGTTTTCATGTCGATGCGATCCTGAACGTAATTCTGGTTGAGCCGCCAGGGCAGCTTGTCGGCATTTTTCGGCATGATGTGGAGCGACCGCTGGATATAGCCCGACGAGAAATCGAAGATATTCTCCTCGGTCAAGGTGGCCGGATCGGCCAGCACCGGGGTCGCGACATGGGTGCCGGTCGCCTGCATATGGTTGAGCACGCGGCAGACATATTCGGCGACAATATCGGCCCGTAGCGTCCAGCTGGCGTTGAGGTAACCGAACACCGCCGAGAAGTTCGGGACGTTCGAGAACATGCACGCCTTGTAATAATAATGCTCGCTCCAGTCGACGGGCGCGCCGTCGACCCGCACCGGGATTTTGCCGGCGACCGCCAGTTTCAACCCGGTCGCGGTGACGATGATATCGGCGTCGAGATGCCGGCCCGACTTGAGCTGGATTCCGGTCGCGTCAAAGCGTTCGATATGGTCGGTCACCACCGACGCCTTGTCAGCCTTCATCGCATTGAAGAAATCGGCGTCGGGAACCAGGCACAGCCGCTGGTCCCATGGATTGTAGGGCGGGGTGAACGCCTGTTCGTCATAGCGGTCGCCCAGCGCGTCCTTGAGCTTTTTTGTCAGGAAATCCTTGACCTTCTCGGGCTTTTCGCGCGCGCGGCGAAAGCCGATGTCCTGCAGCTTCACATTCTTGAAACGCGTGATCTTGTACGCGAGTTTTTCGGGCAGGACCTTGCGCAGGAAATTCGCGAAAGCATCCTTTGCCGGGCGGATAAAATACCAGGTCGGGGTGCGTTGCAGCATCGTCACATGCGCGGCCTTGTCCGCCATCGACGGGACGATCGTCACTGCGGTCGCGCCCGATCCGATCACCACGACCTTCTTGTCCGCATAGTCGAGATTCTCGGGCCAGAATTGCGGGTGGATGATCTGGCCCCGGAAATCCTCGCGCCCGGTGAAATTGGCGTCGAACGGCTCGTCATAGTCATAATAGCCCGCGCCGAGGTACAGCCAGCGCGCGGTCGTCGTCGAGCGTTCGCCGCGATCATCCTCCATCGTCACCGTCCAGCGTACGGCGGCGCTATCCCAATCGGCGCCGACCACCTTGCGGTTGAACCGGATGCGCTCGCGGATCCCGCGCTCGTCGACGATGCGGTTCAGATATTCGAGGATCGCAGGGCCATCGGCGATCGTCTTTTCATGCTTCCACGGCTCAAATACGAAGCCCAGCGTGTGCATGTCGCTGTCCGACCGGATACCGGGATAGCGGAAAAGATCCCAGGTGCCGCCCAGATTGGCGCGGCGTTCGACCAGCGCAAAACTGCGTCCGGGGCTATATTGCTGAAGATGCGCGGCCATTCCGATGCCCGAAATGCCGGCGCCGACGATCAGCACATCCTGATCGACCGGCGCAACGTTCGCCTGTCCGGAGCGTTCCATCGTCGCGCTGCTCGCCATCCTCTGTCTCCCGACCATGTTTTGGCGGCAGCTTACGCACCACGTTGCATTTTGCAATCGAATTGACGTTTACGGAAAGCGGCGGCGCTTGACGGCACCATGTTGCGCTGTCATCGCAATAAAAATGACATAAAAATGTCATCATATGGAAAAGGTTTGTCGCAGAGGCATGGCAGTCAAAAAACGCGACATTGTTCACCAGACTGCCGTTCTGCCCTTTCGCCGCCGTCCTGACGGTGACGCCCATGCGATCGACATTCTCCTCATCACATCGCGCGAAACCGGGCGCTGGGTGATCCCGAAAGGCAATATCGGCGGGGGCCAGACGCCGCACGGCGCCGCGATCGCCGAGGCGCTGGAGGAGGCGGGGGTTCGCGGACGGTCCGAGGACCGGGTCATCGGCCACTACCGGTATCACAAATATCGCACCCGCGATCATTGGGACCTGGCCGACGTCGCCGTTTATGCGATGGAAGTCACCGACGAGCTCGACGACTGGAAAGAAAAGGCCGAACGCAAACGCAAATGGTTTCCGCGCGCCAAGGCTGCCGACCGGGTCGGCGAAAAGCAACTGAAGGCGCTGATCCGCAACTTCCCGGCCGGCTGCAAGGC